>JAOARA010000012.1 GCA_025211115.1 Roseicyclus sp.
CATCGGCACCGGCTTCATGTGCATGATGGGGCGGCTGAACTGGGGCTGGTTCGCCTCGGTCATCATCGGGATCGTGCTGATCTTCTCGGCCGGCACCATCGTCGACGGCTTCTCCTGAGGTTGGAGAATAGAGTTGGCAGAACGATCCCCCCTTTTTCTGGGCCTCGCCCGACCGCCCAAGTATCTGGGCCTCCCTGTCGGATACCTCGTGGTACTGGCGACCGGGGTCGTTCTGCCGTTCATCTGGACCAAGTCGATGGTGTTCTTCCTGATCGGCCTTGTCGCCTATCCGATCCTCTGGTTCGTCGCTGACCGCGAGCCGCATTTCTTCGAAGTGCTGCGCGTCTCCTATGGATCAGTGCGCCCGACGAAGAACCGGGCCCTGCACGGAGGCGACAGCTTTGGCGCTTGATGCGGGCACTCTTTCCACTCACGGAACCGCTCTGCTTCAGGCTGGCGGCGGGGCGTTCGCGCGGGAGAGCTATCTCGCGGAGCATCTGCCGTATTTTGCGCTCGCGGAAGACGATGTCATGGTCCTGCGCGAAGGCGACCTCTTGGCGACCCTGCGCCTTGATGGTCTGAATCCGATGACCTCTGAGGACGCCCGGCTCGACGCGCTCAAACGCGCGGTCGCGGCCATCGTCGCCCAGACTGGCAGTGCCTTCGGCTTCTACATTCACCGGATCTCCGTGCCGCAGGATCTCGGGATGCGCCCCATCGAGGGAGACAGTTTCGCAGCCGCGATCGACGCGCGCTGGCAGGCCCATGTCAAAGACCTCTGCCCCGCCAAGCGCCAGCTCTATCTCAGCGTGATCCGGCGCCCCGACATTTCGGCTCGTATTCCGCTCCTCCGCGCGCTGGCCCGCAAGGCCTGGGTCAAGGACCGCGCGACGCGCCTGCAGGAGCTGAACGAGGTCATGGGCTTCTTCGAGGTGGCGCTTGCCTCGGCCAATCCCGTGAGGCTCACAAAGTCGGGCGGGGAGTGGCTGGGCTACCTCAACACACTGAACGCAGGCAGCTTCTCCCCGATCTCCTTCGGGCAAAGCACCCTGCCCCTCTCGCACACGCTCAGCAACTGCCGCGCGACCTTCGACGGCGACGTGGTCACCCTGACCGACGCCGTGACCGGCCAGGTCAAATACGGCGCTCTCTTCTCGATGAAGACTTATCCGGCGCTTACAGACGTCACGCTGCTCGACGCGCTCGACCTGCCGCTCGACATCGTACTGACGAACTCCTTCAGCCCGATCCCGAACAACATCATGGCTGAGCGCATCCAAAGGATCATCCGCCAGATGCATGCCTCCGACGATGCCGCCGTTTCCCTGCGCGAGCAACTCGGGCAAGCCGCCGACGATCAGGAAGCAGGCCGCATCGCCTTTGGCGACCATCACCTCTCGATCGCCGTCTATGCACCAGACCGCGACACGCTCGAACGGGCCGCCGCCCAGATCAAGCGCGTGGGCCAGGAGATCATGTCGGTGATCGTGCGCGAGAATATGGCATTGAAAGCCACCTACTTCGCGCAGTCCCCCGGCAACTTCGGCTACCGGGCGCGGAAGACGCCGATCTCCTCGATCAACTTCGCGGATTTCGCGGCACTTCACGGCAGCGTCGAAGGGCGCGGGCCGGATCAGTCGCCTTGGGGTCAGACCATTTCGGTCCTGCCGACGGTCGGCACCTCGGGTTATCGCTTCAATTTCCACGAGGCGGGCAGCCCGGGCAAGGAACCGACCGTCGGCCACACCCTCGTTCTGGGACGCACCGGCACCGGCAAGACGCTCACCACCGCCTTCCTCGCGGCGCAGGCGCAACGGGTCGGCGCGCGGCTCTTCTTCTTCGACAAGGATCGCGGCCTCGAGATGGCCGTGCGCGCCCTCGGAGGCCGCTACAACGAAATCCGGGCCGGTGTTCCCACGGGGCTGAACCCGCTTGCGACCGAGACCGATGAGCGTGGCCGCGCCTGGCTCTCGGACTGGCTTGCGACCCTTCTCACGCGCAATGGCACGCTCTCGGGCGAGCAATCCCGCCATATCCAGAGTGCCGTCGGGCAGAACGCCGATGCGGGCGCGGCGCTGCAACGCTTCGTTAGTTTCGAGACGCTGTTTCAATCGCTTGATGATGATGGCGAGTTGCAAAGCCGCGTCGCCGAATGGGCGCCGGGTGGGCGCTACGGTTGGGTCTTTGACGAGCCGGAACAGGGTGCCGGGCTTGAACTGGCCTCCGACATCATCGGCTTCGACATGACCGAAATCCTCGACATGACCACCGAGCGCATGGCGGTGCTCTCCTATATCTTCCGCCAGATTGAACGCGTGGTCGAGGACCGCCGCCCCACCATCATCGTCCTCGACGAAGCCTGGAAGCTCTTGGACGATCCCTACTTTGGGGCGCGACTCGAAAACTGGCTGGTGACGCTGCGCAAGATGAACTGCGTCGTCATCATGATGACGCAATATCCAAGCCAGCTGCGCGACAGCCGCGTCGGCAAGACCATCGTCGAGACAGTACCGACCCAGATCCTCTTCCCGAACGACCGCGCCACAATCTCGGATTACGATTTCCTCCGCGTGAACGCCAAAGAGGCGGCCCTTCTCGTCCAGCCCACCATCGGCCAGCGCATCGCGCTTGTGCGCTCGGCGGGCGACAGCGTCTTCGTCGACGCCGATCTCTCCGCGCTTGGAGACCTCCTTCCCATCCTTGGCGGCGGTGCCACCGGCGAGGCCCGCGTGCCTGCCGATTGGCGCGCCAATCCCGATTTCTGGAGACATGTGATATGAGTTCAAAACCCCTCCTGGCGCTTTGCGCTGCCGCAAGCCTGCTGTCGGCTTGCGAAAAGTACACCGAGAAAACCTCGCCCTGCTTCGGTCGCAATGGCGAGCCGCAGGTGACCCGGTCCGCGCTTTCCTTCTCGACCATGGGCGCAGCGGTTCAGGAGACGGACAAGCCCGACTGCACCTTCGAGCCCCTGCCCCGTCCGGAATGAACCGCGCCGCGATCATATCCGCCGGGCTTTGCCTCGGCCTCGGTACCCTGCCCGCGCATGCCCAAGGGGTTCCGACGCAGGACAATTCCGCGATCGGCCGCGCCATCGCACGGGTGACGGCATTGGCCGAGGATCTGGGCGTGCAGCAGGACAAGGACCGCACCGAGTCCACGCTGGCCGACGTCCAGGCCGACCAACTGCGCGTCCTCGAGGAGATGACCGCCGCGAGCACCGGCCCCGGCTTCGATATCCGCGCGCTCGAGGGCAATGCGGATTTCGGGGTGGCGGCGGTCTACCCGAACACCGATGCGAGTCCGATGGTGAGCCGCCTTTTTGGCGAGGGCCGCGAGACCGTCGAGATGATGATCGTCGAGGTCGCGGGCGAGTTCGCAGGCGCGCCGGGTGTGGCCCGCGCCGGCCTCTCCGCCACCCAGTGGCGCTGCCTCTTCCAGGCCCTGATCAAGCAGGAGAGCCGCTTCAACGTCGCCGCCGAAAGCCCGGTCGGCGCCTATGGGCTGACCCAGCTCATGCCTGGAACCGCGTCTGACCTCGGCGTCGATCGCTATGATGTGAAGGACAACCTGCGCGGCGGCGCGCGTTACATCACCACGCAGTTGGGCCGCTTCGGCAACATCCCCCATGCGCTTGCGGCCTATAACGCCGGACCGGGCCGGGTCATCGAATATGGCGGCGTGCCGCCCTTTGCCGAAACCCAGGGCTACGTGCGCAACATCTCGAAGTTCTACAACGAATACCTGGCTGTCGTTGGCGGCGCCGACGCGCTCGGGACGCTCTCGCCCTCGGATTTTGCACTGGCCGAATATGCCAGCATCTCCGAGGCAGGCGTCTATTACGCCGCCGATAGTTCGGCAACGACCGAGCAAGTGATCAACCGCCTCCGCGCGATCATCCTGCAGATCGATGCGCAGCCCAATGCCAAGGCGGCCTGGGAACTCAACACCTACGCCAAGGCCGAGATCGCCCGCATTCTCAATCTTCGTGTCCGGCTGATGGCCGCCAACCAGCAGCGCGAGGCAGCCTACGCGCAGCACCTCGTCGCCGACCGATTGGCCGAGCGCGACTTCATGCAAATGGGAGTTCCCGAATGAGACAGCTTCTCCTGACCGCCGCCGCGGTCACCGCGCTCGGGCTCAGCGGGCCCGCCACGGCTCAGGGCGTGCCGACCTTCGATGGCTCGCAGCTTGGCCAACTCGTCGCCCAGCTCGAACACATGGCTGAGGATCTAAATGTCCAGATGCAGCAACTCGCCACCATGCGGCTGGAACTGGAAACCCAGCTGTCGCAGCTCACAAACCTTGAGGCGCAACTGACCTCGCTGATCGAGGGCAGCGGGTTGGGCGAGCTCTTCGCAACAGTCGAGGAATTCCGCGCGCTGCGCGGCAAGCTCGTGGCTCCTCTCAACACCGCGCAGTCCTTGGCCAGCGGCGATTTCCTCAGCGGCTTCAATCCCGGTGCGGAACTCTCGGCCTCCGTCGAGCGCGTGCTGTCGGGCAGCGGCTTCACCTCGGAGCGCCTGAGCACGCTCTCGGGATCGGATCAGCCCGCCGACAACCGCATAGCCGCCTCCGCCGGAGCCAGCGCCATGCTGTCCGTCGCCGCGCAGGAAAGCCACGAGGAGGCAGGCCAAAGCCTCGAGCGGCTCGAGACCATGGTCGGGCTCATCGATGATCAGGACGGTCTAAAGGCCGCTGTCGATCTCAACACCCGCGTCACCGCCGAGCTCGGCATCATCCTGACCCAAATCTGGCGGCTGGAAGCGGCGCAAGGCGTCAGTGCCGGCCAGCTTGGCGTCGTCGATGCCGCGACCCTCGCGGATGAGCGCAAATTCCGCTCGATGGCGGTGGACCCATGAGGCAAACCATGACTCACAGCTTGGCATCAATTCGGTCTCTTTGCTTCGCCGCACTTGTCGTGAGTACCCTGCCCAGTGTTGCGTTGGCCCAGACCCCGAGCACAGATCCCTCCGGCGACACGACCTTCAACTCGATGGCCATCGCGCGGGACCAGGCCGACGCATGCCGGGTCCCGAAACCGCCCATCGATCTGGCCGAGACCGCATACCTTCGCAATGGTTACCGCGCGATTCTGCGTATCCTGATCGCTGAAGAGGCGCTCGCCTCGGAGAGCTGTACCTGCCTGCTGGGCGACTTCACCTGGGACCAAGCGCTTGACGCCATGCCCCGGTTCCAGACCTCGGACAACCCGCGTCTGCCGTTCAAGGTGCTCGATCTCTACGCGCAGGCCGACGCGCTCGAGGCTCAGGTCGTGGAGGTCTGTGCGGAATAGATGGGAGTAATTCGCGACATACTGGGACAGGTCGACGCCGCGGTAGACACTGTGGCGCAGGACGGCTTTGTCTCTTCGGCAGGCGCTGTCGGCGACGTGATCTCGGCCGGGGCCGCGCTCCTCGTCGTGCTCCTCGGGATCAACGCGGTCATGCAACTCCGCCCCCTGCCCTTCGGCACCGGCTTTGCCTTCGGGATGAAGGTGGCGCTCGTGGGCATATTCGCGCAGAGTTGGGATAATTTCAGCGTCATCTATGACATCGTCACGCGCGTGCCCGACTCCGTCGGGGCCTCGATCCTCGCGCTCACCGGCTCGGGCGATGAGGCCGGGGTCTATGAGAGCCTCGACAACATGGTCGCCCGCATCACCGCCTATGGCGACACGATCGGCGACCGGGCGGGCTGGGTCTTCGGGGCGGTCCTGGGCGCGATCTTCTTCGTCCTTTCAGCCGTCTTTGCCGCCGTCACCGCCGGGATCATCGCCTTCGCCCGCATTGTGTTCGCGCTGATGATCGTGATCGCCCCCTTCATGATCGTGACTTCGCTGTTCAAACCAACCCAGTCGCTTTTTGAGGCCTGGACCCGCGCCACCATCGGCTATGCGCTCATGCCGGTCGCCGCCGCCGGGGCCGCAGGCATCATTGTCGCCATCGCCGAGGCCATCGGGGACGCCTCCGCCGATCCGGGTGATGTCGAGACCGTCAGCCTCATCCTGCCCTTCCTCGTCATCCTGATCCTCAGCGCCGGGATCATGGCCTCGGTCCCCTACATCGCCTCCAACCTCACCGGCGTCGTGGGCATTGCCTCCAACGCCGTGGGTCTGACCGGCCTCGCGCGTCAGGGCTTCGTGAACACGCGGGAATACGGCACGGGTGCCGCCTCGCGCCTCGTCACCGGCAAGTCTCCGCACGAGCTGAACCAGATGGCCAATGCGGGCGTGGTCAAAACCGGCGAGATGATCCGGCAAAGCCCCGGCGCGCTTCTCTCCGCCGCCAAGGCCTTCCGCAAACCCTGATGTGAAAGACGATTGACTTGAAGAAGCTTGTGACCAGTTCCCCCGCGCCCGATCGCGATGCTTTTGAGGCGGATTTCATCTACGGGCCAAGACGGCGCGAGCGCTTCGCGTGGTTGGTCGCGGCGGCCGGTGTGCTGGTCGGCGTGGCCGGCATGGTCGCCGGCGCGAGCCTCTTTCCGCTCAAGACGACCGAAACCTTCGTGGTCGTGGTCGACAAGGAAACCGGCGAAATGGACCGGGTCGCCGCCGTCCAGGCGCTGACACTCTCGGAAAGCGATGCCATCATCCAGGCCAATCTCGTGGCCTATGTCGATGATCGGGAAACTTATGACCTGACCGATGGCGAGCAACGCATCAACTCGGTGCTCGACCGTTCGGATGGCGACGCCGCGCGCACGCTGCGCGATCTCTGGTCCTCCACCAACGAAGACTACCCGATTACCGTCTATGGCCGTGACGCCAAGATCGAGGTGGTGATCAAGTCGGTGAACCAGATCGAGCGCGGCGTGGCCCAGGTCCGTTTCACCCGCACGCTGCGCCGTCCCCGCGATACCCGCACCGTCACTCGGTCTTACGTCGCCACTGTCGGTTACGACTTCCAACCCGAAACCCGCCAGCGCCTTCAGGACGTCTGGGCCAACCCCTTGGGCTTCGTGGTGACCTCCTACCGCGTCGACGCCGAGACCCTGGAGAACTGACATGAAATCCCTGCCCGCGCTCCTCACCACGCTTCTCTTGGCGCTTGCCCTCCCTGTTGCCGCTGTTGCCGAGGCCACGCCGCAAGGGGGCCCACTCGACA
>JAOARA010000109.1 GCA_025211115.1 Roseicyclus sp.
AAGGCGTCGCGGTCGCGCGCCATCAGCACGTCATTCGCCCCGGCCTCGGCAAAGGCGCGGGCGGCGGCGGCCCCGATCCCGCGGCTTGCGCCGGTGATTGCGACGGTCTTTCCGGTCAGGCCTTGCGACATCGTCATGCTCCCCCCTCCTGTGGTCCCTGCGCGGCTGCGCGCCCAGAGCTACCGCGCCGCGCCGCGCGGGGCCAGCCCCCTGCGCCTGCCGCGTCAGGGTATCCCGCCCTTGACCCAGGGGGGGCGGGCCGCGAACATCGGGACAGTTCCCCAGCTTCGGATGGAGTCCGTGCCCATGACCAGGTTTCTTTCCCTCTCGCTGTCCACCTGCGCCCTTGTCGCCTCCGGCCCCGCCTTCGGGCTGACCGCGCAGGAGCTTTGGGCGCAGTGGCAATCGCAGGCCGCAGCCACCGGGCAGGTGATGACCGCGGCCGAGGTTCTGCCGGGTGACGGCACGCTGACGCTGAACGGGTTTTCCGCCAGCTACAGCGACGGCGAGGTCTCGACCGTGGGCCGCGTCGAAAGGCTGGTGATGACCGAGACCGGCGACGGATCGGTCTCGATCGACATCTCGGACCGCTACGATCTGACCGTGACCTTCGAGCCCGGTTTCGGCGACCCGCCGGTGAACATCGGCATCGTCCTGACGGCCCCCGACCTCGAGATGACGGCCAGCGGCACGCCCGAGGCCATCACCTACCGCTACGCCGCGCCGATGGTCACGGTCGAGGACGGGCCGATCACCGGCGGCAACGGCGCGCCGCCGACCATCGACATGACCCTGTCCATCGCCGATATCGCCGCGACCTACACGGTCGATGCCAGCGACCCGGACAACCTCGGCTATGACAGCAGCTCGTCCTTCGGCTCCATCGCGGGCGCGGTGAACATCCTGCCCCCGCCGGGCGAGGAAGGGCAGATGAAGCTGGTCCTGTCCACCGGGGCCACGACCGGAAGCGCCAACGGGCGGCTGGGCAACATCGCCGAGCTGGCCACCGACCCCGACGCGATCCCGGCGGGTTTCGACGTGAGCGGCGCCTTCGAATACGAGGACATCGCGTTCGAGCTGACCTTCGAGCATCCGCGCGACGCCTTCACGCTGATCGCGTCGAACGACGGCGGCAGCCTGTCGGCGGAGATCTCGGACAGCGCGCTGGCCTACCGCGTCGCGGCCGAGGGCAGCGCGACCTATTTCGCGGGGGACGAGATCCCCGTGCCGGTCGAGTTCTTGGTCGACAGCGCCGAGATCGCCTTCAGCGTGCCGCTTGCGCCGGGCGGCGGCAGCCAACCGGTGTCGATGCGCCTTGCCTACCGCGACATCGTGCTCGGGCCGGGCATCTGGGCGATGGCCGATCCGGCCGAGAGCTTCCCGCGCGACCCGCTGACGGTGATCGCCGATCTCAGCGGCAGCGTGCGGGTGCTGGAGAACCTGTTGGCGGCCGACATGGACTCGGCGTTGCCGCCCGTCGAATTGCAGCAGATGACCCTGAACGAGCTGGAGATCTCGGCCGCGGGGGCGCGGCTGACGGGCAGCGGGCAGGCCGAGTTCGCGCCCGGCCCGGTGCCGATGCCGGTGGGCGCGGTCGATCTGCGGCTGTCGGGGGGGCTTGCGCTGCTGGACACGCTGCAATCCACGGGGCTTGTGCCGATCGAACAGCTCGCCATGGCGCGCGGGATGCTGGGGGCCTTCACCCGGCCCGGTGCCACGCCGGACACGCTGGAGACCACCATCGAGTTCACCGAGGGCGGCGGCATCCGGGCGAACGGCGTGCCGCTGCAGTGACCCACAGGCCCGGCCCGCGCGCGCCCCGTGCAAACGGGGGCCGGGCCGCCGTCCGCCTTGCGCCGGGGGCGGGTCGGCACTAGGTCCGGTGCTGATCCCGTGGAAAAGGTGCCGCCCCGCATGTCCGAGCCTCTCGCCCCGCTGACCGAAGCCCTGCTCGACGCCGCACGGCGTGCGGGCGCGGATGCCGCCGACGCCATCGCCGTCGACGGAACCTCGCTCTCCATCGGGGTGCGCGCGGGTGCGCTGGAACAGGCCGAACGCTCGGAAGGGGTCGAGATCGGGCTGCGCGTGATGGTCGGGCGGCGGCAGGCCTGCGTCTCGGCCTCGGACACGCGGGCGGAGACGCGGCGCGACATGGCCGAACGCGCCGTCACCATGGCGCGGCTGGCCCCCGAAGATCCGACCGTCGGCCTTGCCGATCCGGCGCAGCTGAGCGCGCTCCGCGACGGGCGCGCGCTCGACATGTCGGACGCGGGCGCAGACCCCGACCCCGCCGCGCTGGAGGATGCCGCACGCCGGGCCGAGGCCGCGGCGCTGGCCATCGAGGGCGTGGCGCAGGTGCAATCGGCGAGCGCCGGGTTTTCGCGCCGCCGCATCCACCTGGCCGCGACGAACGGCTTTTCCGGCGGCTACGAGCGGTCGGACCACGGGCTTGGCTGCGTCGCCATCACCGGCGAGGGGCTGGGGATGGAGCGCGACTATTTCGGCGACGGGCGCAACCACGCCGCCGACCTGATGAGCCCGGAAGAGGTCGGCCGCATCGCGGGCGAGCGCACCGTGGCCCGCGCGGGGGCGCGCAAGCCGAAAACCGGGGCCTACCCTGTGATCTACGACGAGCGGATTTCCTCGGGCCTGATCGGGCACCTGCTGGCCGCCACCAACGGCAGCGCCATCGTGCGCGGCGCGTCCTGGGCGCGTGACCTGCTGGGCGAGCAGGTTCTGCCACGCGGCCTGTCGCTGATCGAAGACCCGCACCGCCCGCGCACTTCGGGCTCCAAGCCCTTCGACGCCGAGGGGCTGCCGACCGCGCGCCGCGCCATCGTCGAGGACGGGGTGCTGACCGGCTGGACGCTGGACCTTGCCACCGCGCGCAAGCTCGGGATGTCCTCGACCGCGAGCGCCAGCCGCGGCACCTCCTCGCCGCCGTCGCCGAGCGTGGGGAACGTGGCGCTGACCCAGGGCGAGACGGACCTTTCCGGGCTGATGGCCGAGATGGGAACGGGCCTCCTGATCACCTCGATGATCGGCTCGTCGATCAACCCGACCACGGGGGATTATTCGCGCGGGGCCTCGGGCTTCTGGGTCGAGAACGGCGAGATCGCCTACCCGGTCAACGAATGCACCGTGGCGGGCAACCTGCGCGACATGCTCAGGACGATCCGCCCCGCGAATGACGCGCGCGCGCATCTGAGCCGCGTGGTGCCCTCGCTGCTGGTCGAGGGCCTGACCCTTGCCGGCGCCTGCAGCCACCGAGGATCTTGCGCTGCTGGTCGAGGCGGCGCGGGGCGCGGGGCGGATCGCCGCCCGCTATTTCCGCGACGACCCCGAGACATGGGACAAGCCCGACGGCACCGGCCCGGTGACCGAGGCCGACCTTGCCGTCGACACCATGCTGCGCGACCGGCTGAGTGCGGCGCGCCCCGGTTACGGCTGGCTGTCCGAGGAAACGCCCGACAACCCCGAGCGGCTGACGGCGGAGCGCGTTTTCGTGGTCGATCCCATCGACGGGACGCGCGCCTTCATCGAGGGCAGCGCGGCCTTTTCGCATTCTCTGGCGGTGGTCGAGGGCGGCGAGGTGATCGCGGCGGTCGTCTACCTGCCGATCCTCGGCAAACTCTACGCCGCGTCGAGGGGCGGCGGCGCGACGCTGAACGACGATCCGATCCGCGCCTCGGACACCGCCGATCCGGCGGGGGCCGTGGTGCTGGCGACGAAACCCTCGCTCTCGGCAGAGCATTGGCCGCGGGGCGTGCCGCAGGTCACGCGGGCCTATCGCCCGTCGCTGGCCTATCGCATGGCGCTGGTGGGCGAAGGGCGCTTCGACGCGATGCTGAGTTTCCGCGCGACATGGGAATGGGACATCGCGGCAGGCGCGCTGATCATCGCCGAGGCGGGCGGGCGGGTGACCGATGCCGCCGGTGCCCCGCTGCGCTTCAACGGCGAGGTGCCGCAGGTGCCCGGCGTTCTGGCCGCGGCGGGCGCATTGCACGGCCCGCTTCTGGCGGCGCGCGGTTAGGTCACCACCGGGGCCGCTGCCACCGAGAGCGACGCAAGCACGGAGAGCAGGAGGAGCGCGGCGGCGGCGATGAGGCTGATACGAAAGGTCATGGCTGCTTGAAATCCGGGTCTCGAAAGGGCCGCCGACGCGGGAGAGACGATAGGTAAGCCCCCCGTGCCTGCGTGAAAAAGTCTAGGCGTCCGCCCCGCGCCGGGCGAGTAAGGCATGCCTTACCCCGCATGCTTGACCCCGGCGGGCCAATCCCTAGGGTGCGCGGCGATCCGCCTCCCTCCGATCATCAGGATACCCAGACCATGACCCAGCGCCTGCACCTCGTCTTCGGCGGCGAGCTGACCGACCCGCAAGGGACCGAGTTCCGCAACATGGACGACCTTCATGTCGTCGGCCTGTTCCCCGATTACGCCAGCGCCTACGACGCCTGGAAGGCCGAGGCGCAGCGCACCGTCGACAACGCCCACACCCGCTATTTCATCGCGCATGTGCATCGGCTTCTCGAGGACGGGCCCGAGGGCCCGGACAGCGACAAGACGGACGGCTGAGCGCGCCCGATGTCCGGCTCGTTCGCCCTCGGCGTCTACCTCGCGTGGTCGGCGCGGTTCGGCCGCGGCTTCGCCGAGCGCAAGCTGCGCGAGCGCGTGGCCGAGGGCAAGGAGGATGCCGCGCGCCTTGACGAGCGGCGGGGCATCGCCGCGGTGCCGCGCCCGGCGGGGCCGCTGGTGTGGTTCCACGCCGCCAGCGTGGGCGAGTCGCTGGCGCTGCTCGAGCTGATCCGCACCCTGCTGGACGAGCGGCCTGACATCACGATCCTTGTCACCACCGGAACGGTCACCTCGGCCGGGGTCATGGCCGACCGCCTGCCCGAGGGCGCATTGCACCAATACGTGCCGCTTGATGCGCGTCCCTTCGTGCGGCGGTTCCTCGACCATTGGCGCCCCGATCTTGCCGTCTGGACCGAAAGCGAGCTGTGGCCGACGCTGATCTGCGAGACCCATGCGCGCGGCGTGCCGATGGTTCTGCTGAACGCGCGGATGTCCAAGGCGAGCCATGACCGCTGGCGCTTTCTGCACGGCATGGCCCGCAGCCTGCTGAGCCGGTTCGACCGCGCGCTGGTGCAGGACGACCTGACCGAGATCTACCTGCGCCGCCTCGGCATGCTGCCTGCCAAGATGGAGGTGACCGGCACGCTCAAGGAGGGGGCCGCGGCCTTGCCGGTGAACGAGGCCGAGCTGTCGGTCATGCGTGCCGAGATCGGCGGGAGGCCGGTCTGGGTCGCCGCCTCGACCCATCCGGGCGAAGAGGAAAAGGTGCTCGAGGCGCACCGCATCGCGCTCAGGACGAACCCACGGCTCCTGCTGATCCTCGTGCCGCGCCACCCCGACCGGGGCGACGCCATCGCCGCGCTGCTCGAGGCCGGGGACTGGGCCTTTACCCGGCGCTCCGCCGGTGAAGGGCCGGAGCGCGAGACCACGGTCTACCTGGCCGACACGATGGGCGAGTTGGGGCTGTGGTATCGGCTGGCGACGGTCAGTTTCGTCGGCGGCTCCTGGGTGCCGATCGGCGGGCACAACCCGTTCGAGCCCGCCGCCCTTGGCTCGGCGATCCTGCACGGGCCCTATGTCACCAACTTCGTCGACATCTACCAGCGCCTGACCGAGGCGCGCGCGGCGCGGCTGGTCTCGGCGCCGCAGACGCTGGCCGAGGCGGTGGACGACCTATTGTCGCCCGACCGCGCCGCCGCGATGGCCCATGCCGCATGGGAGGTGGTCTCGGCCGGGGCGGATGTGACCGAGCGGGCCCGCGACGTGCTGCTCGACAAGCTGGAGGGCGCGTGATGCGCCCGCCCGCCTTCTGGCATCTCGAGCCGGGGCTGCGCGCGGGCCTGCTGTCGCCGCTTGGCGCGGTCTATGCCGCGGGCACACGGCGGCGGCTGGCGCAGGGGGCGCGGGCGCGCGTGGGCGTGCCGGTGATCTGCGTGGGCAACCTGAACGCGGGCGGCACCGGCAAGACGCCCACGGTGATCGCGCTGGCCGGGCGGCTGGCCGAGCGCGGGATCGCGGCCCATGCCGTCACGCGCGGGCATGGCGGGTCGCTCGAGGGGCCGGTGCGCGTCGAGGAGCGCGCGCATCGCGCGGAGCAGACCGGGGACGAGGCGCTGCTGCTCGCGGCCTTTCTGCCCACCTGGGTGGCCAAGGACCGCGCCGAGGGCGCGCGCGCTGCAGTCGCGGCGGGGGCGCAGGCGATCCTGCTCGACGACGGGTTCCAGAACGGGGCGCTGGCCCATGACCTCTCGCTGATCGTGGTGGACGCGCATATCGGCTTCGGCAACGGGTGCGTGATCCCTGCGGGGCCGCTGCGCGAGCCGGTCGCGGCGGGAATGCGCCGGGCCGATCTGCTTCTCTCCATCGGCGATGCCGAAGGGCAGGCGCGGTTTTCGGAGCGTTGGGGCAAGGCCGTCACCGTGCCGCGGTTGGAGGGGGCGCTGGTGCCGCTGGCGACCGGGCTGCCGCTGAGGGGCCTGCCGGTGCTGGCCTTCGCGGGGATCGGCCACCCCGAGAAGTTCTTTCGCACGCTCAAGCATCTGGGCGCCGAGCTGAAATCGACCCATGCGCTGAGCGACCACCAGCCCCTGACCGAGCAGCTCATGGCGCGGATGCTGCGCGAGGCCAAGGGCATCGGCGCGCAGGTTGTGACGACCGAGAAGGACGCCGTGCGCCTGCCTCCAAGGCTGCGCGCGCAGGTGATGACGGTCCCGGTGCGGCTGGGCATCGACGACTGGTCGCCGCTGGATGCGGCCCTTGACCGGGTCTTCGCGGGGTAGAAGTTTTTTCGCGGTGCCTGTCGAAATCCGCCCGGCCCGCGGCTCTCTGTCATGACGGCACGGTGCCGTCGCCCATGACAGGAGCAACCGACATGATCCGCACGACCCTTTTCGGGCTGGCCCTTTCCGCCCTTTCCACCCTCGCGGGCCCGGCGCTGGCCGACCCTTTCACCATGCTCATCTACGAGACGCCCGAGGATATCGCGCTACGCAGCGATACGACCGCGGCGGGCGCGGCCTATTGGTCGCTCTGGATGGAGTATTCCGCCGAACTGGCCGCCTCGGGCGCGGTGCGCGGCGGCGCGCCCCTGATGATCAACGCGCAAGACGGCGCGGCGCTTTCGGGGTATTTCATTCTCGAAACCGCGACCCACGCCGAGGCCGAGGCGCTCGCCGCCTCCGCGCCCGCGGCGCTGCGGGGCGGTCACGTCGTGGTGGTGCCGCATCTCGCGGTGCCCGGTATGTCGAACTGAGCGCAACGGAAGGAGACCAGGGCGATGCAATACATGATCATCTTCCGCGAACCGCTGGACGAGTTCGAAAAGCGCGAGGACCCCGCGCAGATGGGCGATTACTGGGGCGCATGGGGGGCCTATATCGGCGCCATGCGCGAGGCGGGCATCATCGTGAAAGGCGACGGTCTGTTGCCGCCCGCCATGGCCACGACGGTGCGGATGCGCGACGGCGCGCGGCTGATCGAGGATGGCCCCTTCGCCGATGTGAAAGAGCAGCTGGGCGGCTATTTCGTGATCGAGGTGCCCGACCTCGATGCCGCCATCGACTGGGCTGGGCGGTCGCCCGCCGCGCTGGTCGGCTCGGTCGAGGTGCGGCCTGTCATGCCGGCCGACATGCTGCTGTGAGCGACGCGGCGGCTCGGGCGGCCATCGACCGGGCCGCGCGCGGGGGCTACGGGCGGCTGGTGGCCCTCGTGGCCGCGCGCACGCGCGACATCGCCGGGGCGGAGGATGCTCTGGCCGAAGCCTTTGCCACGGCGCTGCGGCGCTGGCCCGAAACGGGCGTGCCCGACAGCCCCGAGGCGTGGTTGCTGACGGTCGCCCGGCGCGCGGCGGGCAAGACCCGGCGCGCGGCCGAAACGGCCGGGGGCGCGCAGGCGACGCTCGACATCCTGATGGAGGAAGCGATGGAGCGGACCGTTCCGGAGTTCCCCGACGACCGGCTGAAGCTGATGTTCGCCTGCGCCCATCCGGCCATCGACAGGGGCGTGCGCGCGGCGCTGATCCTGCAGACGGTGCTGGGGCTCGATGCCGCGCGCATCGCGCGGGCTTTCGTGGTGCCGCCCGCGACGCTGGGCCAGCGGCTCAGCCGGGCCAAGGCCAAGATCCGGGCCGCGGGCGTGCCCTTTCGCGTGCCGGGCCGTGACGAGATCGAGGGGCGGCTCGACGATGTGCTGTTGGCGATCTACGCCGCCTACGGCCTTGGCTGGGAGGTGCCGGGCGGTCTGGCCACGGGGCGGGCGCGCGAGGACCTGGCGGGCGAGGCGCTTTATCTCGCGCGGCTGGTGGTCGAGCTGATGCCGGATGAACCCGAGCCTTTGGGCCTTCTGGCGTTGGTGCTTTATTGCGAGGCTCGACGCGGAGCGCGGCGGGATGCGGCGGGCGGCTATGTTCCCTTGGCCGAGCAGGACCGCGCGCTTTGGGACGGGGCGATGGTGGCCGAGGCCGAGACGACGCTGGAGGCCGCGGCGCGCATGGCGCGGCCGGGCCGGTTCCAGACCGAGGCGGCGATCCAGTCGGTGCAGGTGCAGGCCCCGCGCGGCCAGACCGGCGATCCGGCGGTGTTGTGTGCGCTTTACGATTTCCTCGTCTCGCGCTGGCCAAGCCTAGGGGCCGAGGTCGCGCGCGCCGTCGTGCATGGCGCGGCGCGCGAGCCTGCGCTGGGGTTGCAGATCCTCGACGCGATCCCGACGGTGCGCGTCGAGACGTATCAACCATGGTGGGCCGCCCGGTTGGAGCTGTGCCTGCGCGCGGGCGACGGGCCGGGGGCCGAGGCCGCCCGCACGCGGGCCATGGCGCTGACCGATGATACGGCGGTCCGGGCGTGGCTGGGCACCCGCGCTTAACGTGGTGCGGGGTTCAGCCCCTTGTTGTAGGGGTGCCAATCCGTGATGTCGGGGTAGTAGTGACGCCGCCATTCGCGCACCCGAGGGTTCATCACGCGCTTCCAGAGCGGCGGGATCATCGCGGCCATGGTCATGATCGGATAGCCAAAGGGCAGTTGCGGCGCGTCCTCTTCGCTGTGGTTCTGCAGCAGCGGAAAGCTGCGGTCGGGCTTGTAGTGGTGATCGGAATGACGCTGCAGGTTGATCAGAAGCCAGTTCGACGCCTTGTGCGCCGCGTTCCAGCTGTGGCGCGGCAGGACGTGTTCGTATTTCCCCTCGCCCAGGTGGCGGCGCGTCAGGCCGTAATGCTCGATGTAATTGGTCAGCTCCAGCTGCCAAACGGCGATGAAGGCCTGGAAGACGAAGAGCGCGACGCCCAACCAGCCGCCAAGGACGAAGGCCGCGACAAGGCAGGCACCCTGCAACGCCCAGTAGCGCCAGAACGGGTTGGCGGGGTCGGTCCAGGGCTTGCCCTTGCGCGCCAGCATCGCGCGTTCGGCGGAGAAGGCGCTGGTCAGGCTCTCGCGCAGCACGCGCGGAAAGAAGCGGTGGAAGCCCTCGTTGTAGCGCGCCGTCACCGGGTCGCGGGTGGTGCCGACATAGCGGTGATGGACGAGCAGATGCTCGGAGCGGAAGTGCGAATAGAGCACGGTCGCCAGCAAGAGGTCGGCCAGCCAACGCTCCAGCCTGTTCTTCTGGTGCATCATC
>JAOARA010000110.1 GCA_025211115.1 Roseicyclus sp.
CGAGAGGGAGAGAGGGGCCGGGAAAGATCAGGTCCGAGGCTGCCCGAGAGAGGGTGTCCGGGCCTGATCCTGTCCTTCATTCCGGAGTTTCCCGATGACCCATCTTGCCCCTGTTGCGCAGGCGTCCTTGCCTGCGCCCATTGTCCCGTTGGCAGCAAATCCTGCCCCTGCGATCGTTGCTGTTGCCGAAGCGCTGCAGCCCGATCTGGCGCAAGGGCTTCAGATCGACGCGCTGCGCCTGCGCCGCGCGATGGAACATGCCTTTGGCGGTTCCGATGCGACCGGTGCCTGGGACTGGAAGCTCGCCTATGAGGCGGGCGAGGTGGCGCTGATCCTCTTCCTGCGAAAGTTCGGTCGGGCGCTGCTTGCGCGTGCCGGCTCGCCTGCGGCGCTCTTGCCGATCCTCGCCAAGGTGGCAGGCCTCTTGCCCACGCACACCCGGCGGTCGGAAGAGATGGAGCGTTTTCAGCAATTCTCGACGCCGCTGCCCATGGGGCTCGCGGCTGTGGCGGCAGCACAGATCACGCCCCGTGATCTTGTCCTAGAGCCGTCTGCCGGGACCGGTCTCCTGGCGATCCTCGCCGAGATCGCCGGCGGCACTCTGGCTCTGAACGAGTTGGCGGACACCCGCGCTGACCTTCTTCGCTTGCTGTTCCCGGGCCGACCGGTCACGGGGTTTGATGCCGCCCAGATCGATGATCATCTCTACGCCTCCTCAAGCCCGAGCGTCATCCTGATGAACCCGCCTTTCTCGGCCCAAGCCAATGTCGATGGTCGGTCGACCGAGGCGACGGCCCGGCATCTGCGCTCGGCCCTCGCGCGTCTGGCCCCCGGCGGACGGCTCGTCGCCATCACCGGCGCCGGTTTCGCGCCGGATGCGCCTGCCTGGGCCGAGACCTTCGGCCGTCTAACCGAGACCGCCCATCTCGTCTTCACCGGCGCGGTGTCCGGCGCGGCTTTCGCCAAACATGGGACCAGCTTCGAGACGCGGATTTCTGTCTTCGATAAATGCCGCGGCGGCGAGCCGGGCGGCACCACCGCTGACCTGCGCCAACCCACGTCCTCGGACGTGGCGCAGCTGATGTCCCGGGTCACTGCAGAGGTTCCGCCGCGTCTCGAGATGGAACAGGCCGTAGATGCGGGTCTGGACCACTCATCTCTCTTCCCGGGAAGTCCTAGCCCCACCATGCGCAAACCCGCCAGCCGATCTCGCGCGACCTCTGCGGCTCAGCCGGCGAAACCTCAAGCACCGATCAAGGCCGAGGAATTGGACTACGCACTTCGCGACGCTGCTGCGGAAGAAGATGTCGCACGTCTGTCCGACGCGATCTACGAGACGTTCCGTCTGCAGGCGATCGACATTTCCGGCGCGGAGCCGCATCCGACCAAGCTGGTGCAGTCGGCAGCCATGGCCTCGGTCGCGCCCCCGAAACCTTCCTACCGCCCAAAGCTGCCCCCGGCCGTCCTGCGCGACGGCCTACTGTCCGACGCGCAGCTCGAGACCGTCATCTACGCGGGGGAGGCGCACGGCGCGCGTCTCGCGGGGTCTTGGACCGTCGATGAGACCGGAGACGTGGTATCCGCAGCACCGGAGGACGCCGCTGACGCTATTGGCTTCCGCCGGGGTTTCTTCCTTGGCGATGGCACCGGAGCGGGCAAGGGCCGCCAGTCGGCTGGGATCCTGCTCGACAACTGGTGCCAAGGCCGCCGCAAGGCGCTCTGGATCTCGAAGAGCGACAAGCTTCTGGAGGATGCGCAGCGCGACTGGTCGGCGCTTGGCCAGGAGCGGCTTCTGGTGACGCCGCTGTCGCGTTTCGCACAAGGGCGCGACATTCCGCTCGCCGAGGGTATCCTCTTCACCACCTATGCGACGCTGCGCTCGGAAGAACGGGGTGCCAAGAAATCCCGCGTCGACCAGATCGTCGACTGGCTCGGGGCGGATTTCGACGGGGTGATCCTCTTCGACGAAAGCCATGCCATGGCGAATGCTGCCGGGGGCAAAGGCGAGCGAGGCGATACCATGGCCTCGCAGCAGGGCAGGGCGGGTCTGCGCCTGCAGCACAAACTTCCGAATGCCCGCGTGGTCTATGTCTCGGCCACGGGCGCGACGACGGTCCACAACCTCGCTTATGCTCAGCGTCTCGGTCTCTGGGGCGGGGAGGATTTCCCGTTCGCAACCCGGGCGGAATTCGTGGAAGCCATTGAGGCTGGCGGTGTCGCGGCGATGGAGGTTCTTGCACGCGACCTCCGGGCGCTCGGCCTCTACACAGCGCGGTCGCTTTCCTATGACGGTGTCGAATATGAGATGCTGGAGCATGCTCTCAGCCCCGAGCAGCGCGGCATTTATGATGCCTATGCCGAGGCTTTCGCCATCATCCACAACAACCTGGCCGCGGCGTTGGAGGCGGCGAACATTTCTGGCGAAAGCGGCACGCTGAACCGTCAGGCGAAATCCGCTGCGCGGTCCGCCTTCGAGAGCGCGAAACAGCGCTTCTTCGGCCATTTGCTCACCTCGATGAAGACCCCCACGCTGATCGCATCCATCGATGCCAATCTGGCTGCGGGTCACGCGGCGGTCATCCAGATCGTCTCGACGGGCGAGGCGCTGATGGAACGCCGCCTGTCAGAGATCCCAACCGACGAATGGAACGATATCCGTTGTGACATCACTCCCAGAGAGTATGTCCTGGACTACCTCGCCCATTCCTTCCCGGTGCAGCTCTACGAGCCTTTCACCGACAGCGAGGGCAACCTGTCGTCGCGCCCCGTCACGCGCGACGGCCAAACGGTTGAATGCCGCGAAGCCGTCCGCCGTCGTGACGCGCTGATCGAAAAGCTGGCTTCGCTGCCGCCGGTGCCGGGCGCTCTTGATCAGATCGTTCAGCGCTTCGGCACCGAACTTGTGGCCGAAGTTACGGGGCGCTCACGACGCATCGTGCGCAAGGGCGAAGGGCATTCGGCACGGCTCGTGGTGGAGAACCGGGCTGGAGCCGCGAACCTCGCGGAAACCCAAGCCTTCATGGATGACGAAAAGCGTATCCTGATCTTCTCGGATGCCGGCGGCACCGGGCGCAGCTATCACGCCGATCTCGGGGCGAAGAACCAGCGCTTGCGGGTCCATTACCTCTTGGAGCCCGGCTGGAAGGCAGATGCGGCGATCCAGGGGCTTGGCCGCACCAACCGCACCAACCAGGCGCAGCCGCCGCTCTTCCGGCCCGTCGCCACCGATGTGAAGGCGGAGAAGCGGTTCCTTTCCACCATCGCCCGCCGCCTCGACACGCTCGGCGCCATCACGCGCGGTCAGCGCCAGACCGGCGGGCAGGGGTTGTTCCGGCCCGAGGACAACCTCGAAAGCCCCTACGCCCGCGACGCCCTGCGCCAGCTTTACCGCCGCCTCTATCGCGGCGATGTGGCGGGCTGCTCGCTCGGGGCCTTCGAGGATGCGACCGGCCTCAGCCTCACCGATGACAACGGGCTGAAGGACGACCTGCCGCCGATCACGACCTTCCTCAATCGCCTGCTCGCTCTGACGATCGACATGCAGGCCGTGCTCTTCTCGGCCTTCGAGGAACTTCTCGACCAAAGAATCGAGGGCGCGATCGCCGCCGGGGTCTATGACCTCGGGCTCGAGACCCTGCGCGCCGAGAGCTTCCGGGTCACCGATGCACGCGTGATCTACACCCATCCCGGCTCCGGTGCAGAAACCCAGCTTCTCACCATCGCCGAAAAGCGCCGCAACACGCCGACTGCGCTCGCAGATGCGCTCGACTGGCTCGATGACCCGAAGGCACGCCTTCTTGTCAATAGCTGCTCGGGCCGTGCCGCCGTGCAGGTTCCCGCCACCAGCCTGATGCTGGACGATGGAACCATCGAACCTCGCCTACGGCTGATCCGCCCGACCGAGGCGAGCACGGTTCCGGCGAAGATCATGGAGGACACCCATTGGCTCGAAGCCGACCGCGCGGCCTTCGCCGCTGCCTGGACCGCGGAACTGGCCGAGGTGCCGGAGTTTTCGGAAGCCACGCTGCATATCGTGGCGGGGCTGCTGCTGCCGATCTGGAAGCAGCTCCCCCAGGACGAAACCCGCGTCTACCGGCTGCAGACCGATGACGGCCAGCGCATCATCGGCCGCCGGGTCTCGCCTGCCTGGGTCTCGACCACGCTGGCCGCCGACGCGCCCAAGCTCACGGCGGCGCAGATCCACGCCCTCGTTCTCGAAGGCAAGACCGTGGTCCGGCTGGCCGAGGGGATGGAGCTGCACCGCTCGCGTGTCATGGGCGTGAACCGGATCGAGCTCTCCGGCTTCACGGAACAGGCGAAGGACCGGCTGAAGGCCGATGGCTTCTTCTCGGAGATCATTAGTTGGAAGCTTCGGCTGTTTTGCCCGACCGACGCCGATGGCGTCGCAATACTGGATCGTCTGCTTGCACGTTGTCCTGTCGCAAGGCTACATGATCGCGGAGGCTGTTGACGCATGTATTCCGAGACCGAAGACCTCGTGCGCGATCTGGCAGAAAATGCCGAAGGCGTCTGTCGTGCCTACCTTCCCGCCGGACGGCGTGAAGGATCCTACTGGATCGTCGGCGATCTGCAGAACAACCCCGGCCGGTCGCTCTTCGTGCGGTTGGCGGGCCCTGCGTCGGGACCAGGGGCAGCGGGTAAGTTTACGGATGGGGCCACAGGCGAGCATGGCGATCTCCTGGACATCATCCGCGCCCGGACGGGGATCACGCGCTTCCCCGACCTTCTCGCCGAGGCCCGAGCGCATCTTGGTCGTCCGCAGCCGGTCGTCCCGGATAGGCAAGAGCCGAGGAAGGCCAAGGCGCCCGGTGGCACTCCTGTGGCAGCGGCGCGCTTGTTTGCTGCCTCGAACCCGATCACAGGCACGCTTGCTGAGACCTACCTCCGTTTCCGAGGCATCACCCAATTCGGGGCGAACGGCGCCTTACGCTTCCACCCGAAGTGCTGGCATCGGGAAGAGGGGCAGACCCGGAGCATCCCCAGACCGGCGATGATCGCGGCGGTTACCGATGGGGCAGGGGCCGTGCAGGGCGTGCATCGCACTTGGTTGGCAGCTGACGGACAGGGGAAGGCGGCAGTGAATCCAGAGCGTCGGGCTATGGGTCACCTCCTCGGAAATGCTGTCAGGCTGACCCCGCAGGATGACATCCTCGTCATCGGCGAAGGCATCGAGACCATGCTGTCCCTGTCCGAGGCGTTCCCAGGTCTGCCCGTCTGGGCGGCACTCTCGTCGGGTCACCTCGGGGCGGTCCTGCTGCCAGAGGGGCTGAAGCGCCTCTACATCGCGATCGATCGCGATCCGGCCGGGCAGCGCGCGGCAGAGAAGTTGAGCGCCAGAGCCTCCGAGGTCGGGGTGCGCGTGCGGGTGCTGGAACCGCGGCTCGGGGATTTCAACGATGATCTTCGGGCGAACGGCAAGGACG
>JAOARA010000111.1 GCA_025211115.1 Roseicyclus sp.
GGCTCGGCCTCCTCGACCTCGGCGGCGGCGGCGGGCGCGCCCGTCTCGGGCTTGGCGGTGCCCTGAACGGGGGCTTCGCGCTTGTCGATGCCGGTCTTGTCGGCGGGAACCGCCTCGGCCAGCACGGGCTTTTTCGGCGTGGGTTTCACGTCAACCGCGCCCGACTGCTTGCCCCAAGGGGCGAGCAGCGGCACCTCGGTGCCGTCGATGCGTTTGATCGTGTCACCGATATCAGTCGCCAGCCGCGCCGAGACGTTCAGCGCGTCGCGCCCCGCCTCGTGTTCGGTGAGCGAGGTCAGCCCGCCCGCCGGTTCGCTGGCATAGCGCCCGTTCTGCGGCCCCGGCGTCGGAACGCGGCCTGCGGCCATCTCGTCGATGATCCAGGCCAGCTTCTCGGCGGTCAGATCCTCGTAGTAATCCTTGCCGATCTGCGCCATCGGCGCATTCGCGCAAGCGCCGAGGCACTCGACCTCCTCCCAGCTGAACTTGCCGTCGGCCGAGAGCTGATGCGCCTTCGGCGCGATCTTCTCCTTGCAGACCGCGACCAGGTCCTCGGCCCCGCAGATCATGCAGGACGTGGTGCCGCAAATCTGCAGATGCGCGACCGAGCCCACCGGCTGCAGCTGGAACATGAAGTAGAAGGTCGCAACCTCGAGCGCGCGGATATGCGCCATGCCCAGCATGTCGGCGACATGTTCGATCGCGGGGCGGGTCAGCCACCCCTCCTGCTCTTGCGCGCGCCACAGAAGCGGGATGATCGCGCTGGCCTGCCGGCCCTCGGGATACTTGGTGATCTGCGCCTCGGCCCAGGCCTGGTTGGCGGGCGTGAAGGCGAAGCTTGCGGGCTGGTCGGGGTGGAGACGGCGAAGCATCGGGCGGTGTCCTTGAACTTTCGAGCGCGGCGAAGGCGTTACCTGCGGGAGCCTCCGGCGGGGATATTTGAGAAACGGAGAAGCAGGGGATGCGGCATCTACCGGTCCACTTCTCCGAACACGATGTCGAGCGAGCCCAGGATCGCCGAGACATCCGCCAGCTGGTGACCGCGGCAGAGGTGATCCATCGCCTGCAGATGCGCATAGCCCGGCGCACGCAGCTTGGCGCGGTAGGGTTTGTTGGTGCCATCGGCCACGAGATAGACGCCGAACTCGCCCTTGGGCGCTTCCACGGCGGCGTAGATCTCACCCTCGGGGACGTGGAAGCCCTCGGTATAGAGCTTGAAGTGATGGATCAGCGCCTCCATCGAGGTCTTCATCTCGCCGCGCTTGGGCGGGCTGATCTTGCCGCGGGCCATGATCTCGCCGGGGCCTTCCTCGCGCAGCTTGGCGCAGGCCTGCTTGATGATCTTCTGGCTCTCGCGCATCTCGGCCATGCGGCAGAGGTAGCGGTCGTAGCAATCGCCGTTCTTGCCGACGGGGATCTGGAAGTCGAACTCGTCGTAGCACTCGTAGGGCTGCGCGCGGCGCAGGTCCCAGGC
Organism: Roseicyclus sp.; assembly: GCA_025211115.1. Taxonomy (GTDB): domain Bacteria; phylum Pseudomonadota; class Alphaproteobacteria; order Rhodobacterales; family Rhodobacteraceae; genus Roseicyclus. Next base: position 1,475 of record JAOARA010000111.1, read on the forward strand.
GAAGCCCGAACCGCGCACCATCACGCCCGAGAACCCCCATTCCTGGATGTCCTGCTCGGTCACCACGCCGATATCGACGTTGCGCTGCTTGAAGATGCGGTTCTCGGTCAGCAGCGTGTCGATGTCGTCGAGCGCCTTGGGGAACTCGTCGGCCCACTGGTCGATGTCGTCGATCAGCGCCTCGGGCAGGTCCTGGTGAACGCCGCCGGGGCGGAAATAGGCGGCATGGAGCCGCGCCCCGCAGGCGCGCTCGTAGAAGATCATCAGCTTCTCGCGCTCTTCGAACCCCCAGAGCGGCGGCGTCAGCGCGCCCACGTCCAGCGCCTGCGTGGTGACGTTGAGCAGGTGGTTCAGGATGCGCCCGATCTCGCAGTAGAGCACGCGGATCAGCTGCGCCCGGCGCGGCACCTCGGTGCGGGTCATCTTCTCGATCGCCAGCACCCAGGCGTGTTCCTGGTTCATCGTGCCGACATAGTCGAGCCGGTCGAAATAGGGCAGGTTCTGCAGATAGGTCCGGCTTTCCATCAGCTTCTCGGTCCCGCGGTGCAGCAGGCCGATATGCGGATCGCAGCGTTCGCAGATCTCGCCGTCCAGCTCGAGCACGAGGCGCAGAACGCCGTGTGCCGCAGGGTGCTGCGGGCCGAAGTTGATGTTGAAGTTGCGGATCTTCTGCTCGCCGGTCTCGGCGTCGGAGAAGCCCTTGGTGCCGTCCATCATCATGGTCTCCCTTCTCCCGGTGCGACCCATTTTTCGGGGATGTCCGACCCGAACCGGTCGGCAAGGAATGCGTATTCGTCGGCCAGCGTCGCATGCAGCCGCCGCGTCATCTCGGGCGAGGGCTGATCGTTGCCGCTCGTGCTCCAGATGACCTTGTTGTATTCGCCCGGCTTGCGGGACACGCCGAGCCAGTCGTTCAACGCGTCCATCGTCGCGTCGGTGAACAACCGTTCGTAGAACAGGTAGCAGATCTGCGCGCGCGGCACGACCTTCTCCAGCTCGCGGATCAGCCGGGCGTAGGTCGAGCGCCGCTCGGCCCCGAGCTGGCTGCCCTCGAGATACAGCTCGCAGAGCTGGTCGATGCCCTGCAGCGCCACCACGGGGGCCACGTCGGTCACATGCCGCATCCGCAGCGACGAGATCAGACGCTTCAGCGGATCGCGCATGATGAACAGGAACTTCGCATCGGGCGCGATGCGCAGCATCTCGGCAAAGGCGTCGGCCTCGAGCGTGGAATAGGCGGGCGTGATGTCGGCGACCACCCGCTCGGCGCGGCGGCCGTTCAGCATCAGCTCGCGGTAGGCGGCGTGATCGGGGCTGCGGTCGGTGTGCATCCGCAGCAGCGCGCCCTGGTATTCGACCGAGGGAAAGGGGATCACGTCATCGTCGCGCCGCGGCTGCGCGTAGCCCCATTTCTCCGACAGGGCGCGGGCCAGCATGTTGGCGCGCCGCTGCGTGGTCGCCCGCTTCTCCTCGCCGAAGATGCTGTCGAAGTAATGCATCTCCTTGACCGCCGGCACATGCACGTCGGGATGGTCGCAGAAATAGTCGTGCAACCAGGTGGTGCCCGCCTTCTGCGCGCCGAGGCAATAGAGGAACGTGGGGGCGTCCGTGCTCACGAGCCAGCCTTTTCCCCGGCCTTCTCGTCACCGGGCAGCACGTAATCGGCACCCTCCCAGGGCGACATGAAATCGAACTGCCGGTATTCCTGCACCAGCTTCACCGGCTCGTAGACGACGCGCTTGAGCTCTTCGTCGTAGCGCACCTCGGTGTAGCCCGTGGTCGGGAAATCCTTGCGCAGGGGATGCCCGCGGAAGCCGTAATCGGTCAGGATGCGGCGCAGGTCGGAATGCCCCGTGAACAGGATGCCGAACATGTCGTAGACCTCGCGCTCGTACCAGCCCGCGCCGGGATGGACCGAGGTGATCGAGGCCAGCATCTCGTCCTCGCGCAGGCCGCATTTCACGCGGATGCGGTGGTTCTGATACATGCTCAGGAAATGCCACACGACCTCGAAGCGGCGATCCCGCTCGGGGTAGTCGACCGCGGTGATGTCGATCAGGGTCGAGAACTTGCAGGTCGGGTCCGACTTCAGCCAGTCGACGAATTCGACCAGGGCCGCGGGCGCGATTTCCACGGTCAGCTCGCCATGGGCCGACACATCCGTGCCCAGCACCGCGTCGGCCTGCTTCTCGGCGATATGGGCCGCCAGTTCGTTCAGCGCGTCCACGCTCATGCCATTCTCCTTGTCGCGCCGGGGCGCGTCAGCGCGTGATGGTTCCGGTGCGGCGGATCTTCCGCTGCAGCTGCAGGATGCCGTAGAGCAGCGCCTCGGCCGTCGGCGGGCAGCCCGGCACGTAGATGTCGACCGGCACGATCCGGTCGCAGCCGCGCACCACGGAATAGCTGTAGTGATAGTAGCCCCCGCCATTGGCGCAGGACCCCATCGAGATGACGTAGCGCGGTTCGGGCATCTGGTCGTAGACCTTGCGCAGCGCGGGCGCCATCTTGTTCGTGAGCGTGCCCGCCACGATCATCACGTCCGACTGGCGCGGGGAGGCGCGCGGCGCGATCCCGAAGCGTTCGGCGTCGTAACGCGGCATCGAGGTGTGCATCATCTCGACCGCGCAGCAGGCCAGACCGAAGGTCATCCAGTGCAGGCTGCCGGTGCGGGCCCAGTTGATGATGTCCTCGGACGAGGTGACGAGAAAGCCCTTGTCCTGCAGCTCGCGGTTGAGCGCGGCGGTGGCGACCTCGCGGTCGGGGCCCGCGGTGTTGGTTCCGGTCATCACTCCCATTCCAGCGCCCCTTTCTTCCATTCATAGGCAAAGCCGACCGTCAGCACGCCGAGGAACACCATCATCGACCAGAAGGCGATGTCGGACAGTCCGGGGAAGGCCACGGCCCAGGGGAACAGGAAGGCGATCTCGAGGTCGAAGATGATGAACAGGATCGACACGAGGTAGAAGCGCACGTCGAATTTCATGCGCGCGTCATCGAAGGCGTTGAACCCGCATTCATAGGCCGAGAGCTTCTCGGGATCGGGGTTCTTCACCGCCAGCACGACGGCGGCGAGGATCAGCACAAGACCCAATCCGATGGCAATCGCCAGGAAGATCAGGATCGGGGCGTAGTCTGACATGAGCTCTGACATGGGTGTCCCTTGGCTCGTCCCTGGGGTGGGACCTGACGCAACAGGAGAAGCCTCCGCCGCGCGGGTCCGGTCGTTGGCCCCCGATTTACGCCCCGCGTCGCGGACGGTCAACACGGCGAGGTGCGGCAAATCGGGGGATCGCGCCGCGCCGGATGGACGCGGACCGCACGCCCTCCGCCCCCCGCCCGTCACGCCGCGTCGGCCCCTTGCCGAGGCCCCGCCCGGCGCGTCGGGACCGAGTGGGGGTTGAACCGTCGCAGGATGCCGTGTTCAAGGATGCCGAGACAGGTGTGAGGTATCGAGTTGCAGAAGTCGTCCGGGAAAAAGACAACGCCGAAGGCGAAGCCGAAGCCGCCCACGGCGGCGAAGACTGCGGCAAAGAAATCCGCCGCACCAACGAAGGCACCGGCCGCGACGCCACCAGCGGCAGCCCCGGCGACCGGGCTTCGCGTCGATGTGCGCGGCAAGAGCTTTCACGTCGCGCCGGGCCGGTTCGACGGGTTCTGGGCACGCGTCTCGGACGGACGCTGGGAACCCGAGTCGTTCGAGCTGTTCGACCGCTTCGTCGATGAAGAGACCACCGTGATCGATTTCGGCGCATGGATCGGCCCGACCGTCCTCTACCTCGCCCAGATCAGCGCCAGGACGCTCGCCTTCGAAGCCGACCCCGAGGCCTATGCCCTGCTCGCGCAGAACCTGCGCCTCAACGACGACAAGACTTGGCACGACAGGATCGAGGCGCATCACTGCGGCATCCATCACAGCGGACAGCCGATCACGCTGGGGGCGCACAAGCAGGCCGGCGATTCCATGTCGAGCGTGTTGATGCAGGGCTCCGACACCACCTGGCAGGTGCCCACACGGACGCTGCAAGACGTCATCGGCGCGGCCTGCGGGCCGGAGGAAAAGGTCTTCGTGAAAATGGATATCGAGGGCGGCGAGTTCGAGATGCTCCCCCATCTCGGGCCGCTCCTGGCCGACCCGCGGATCACCTTCTACATCTCGATGCATCCCGGCATCCTGCGCCAATCGCTCGGGGAAGGCCCCGGATCGGACCAGCGCTTTCGGGACATCATCGCCCCGATCATCGACGTGCTGCCTTTCTCGCGCAGCCTCGAACGGTTGGATGGCCATGCGCTGAACGAGGCATGGCTGCGCAAGGCGCTTGGCCGCGGCCGGTTGCCCACGCATGACATCATCATCTTCTGAGCGTCCCGCCGGGGCGCGATGAAGACGCGCACCGGCCCACATGCCACCCGCATCGCCGCAACAGCCCGTTGAGGCAGACGCCCCTACAGCTCCGCGCGCAACTCCCGCCGCAGGATCTTGCCCGACGCGCTTTTCGGCACGCTCTCGACGAAGCGGTATTCGCCCGGATGCTTGTAATGCGCGAGGCAGCCCTCGACATGGGCCTGCAACTCGGCCTCGCCCACCTCCGAGCCGGGCGCGCGCACGACGAAGGCCACCGGCACCTCGCCCGCCGCCTCGTCGGCCCGGCCCACCACCGCCGCATCGGCCACGCCCGGATGGGCGCAAAGCGCCGCCTCCACCTCGGCCGGTGCCACCTGGAAGCCCTTGAACTTGATCAGCTCCTTCAGCCGGTCGCGGATGAACATGAACCCGTCCGCGTCGATGACGGCAAGATCGCCGGTGCGCAGCCAACCCTCGGGCGTCAGCGTCTCGGCGGTCGCCTCCGGGTTGTTGAGGTAGCCCTTCATCACCTGCGGGCCGCACACCCACAGCTCGCCCTCCTCGCCGGGGGGCATGTCCGCCAAAGTCGCGGGGTCCACGATCCGGCACTCGGTCGAGGGCACGGCCTGCCCGCTCGAGCCATGCCGCACATGGCCCGCCACCGTCATGTGGCTGATCGGCGACAGCTCCGTCATCCCGTAGCCCTGCACCGCGCGCGCCCCGAACCGCGCGCCCACCGCGACCTCGGTCTCGGGGCCAAGGGGGGCCGCCCCCGAAAAGACCTCCTCGACGCTGGAGACGTCGAACTGATCGACAAGCGGATGCTTGGCCAAGGCCAACGCCACCGGCGGCACGATGTAAAGCCGCGTCGCCCGGTGCTCCTCGATCAGGCGCAGGAACAGCTCCAGGTCGAAGCGCGGCATGGTCACCAGCCTGGCGCGCTGCTGCAGGAAGAGGTTCATCAGAACCGTCATCCCGTAGATGTGGAAGAAGGGCAGGAAGGCCACCGCCGTATCCGCGGGCGTGATCCCCGCCACGGCCCCCGACTGGGTGACATTGGCGACAAGGTTGCGATGCGTCAGCATCACCCCCTTGGGCCGCCCGGTGGTGCCGCTGGAATAGGGCAGGACGACGACATGCTCCGCGAGGTCCACAGGCGCCTGCCGCTCGAGCGGCTGGCCCATCACGTCTTCCAGCGACAGGCACTTGTCCGCCCCGATGATCACCACGTCGCGGACGCCGGTCCCGTCACAGGCCGCGCGCGCCACCTCGGCGAAGGCGGGGATGGTGACCAGCATCACCGCCCCGGAATCGACCAGCTGGTGATGGATCTCGGGCGCGGTATAGGTCGGGTTGATCGTGGTGACCGTGCCGCCGCCCCAGGCCACGCCGTGAAAGACGACCGGATACTCCGGCATGTTCGGCGCAAGGATGGCGACGGTGCCGCCCGGCAACACGCCGCGCTCGGTCAGCCCGCCCGCCAGCCGCGTGACGCGGTCCATGATCTCGCCCGCCGTCATCGCCCGGCCCGTGGGGCCGTCGATGATCGCCACCGCGTCCTCGCGGCCCGCCAACCCCTCGAACAGCAGCTCGGTGATCGACACCGCAGCCACATCCACCGTGCCGTGGCGGCTCGGGTATCCAGTCATCGGCAAATCCTCCCTCGGGGCCCCGTCATCGCGCGGAGCCTCCGTCCGCCGGAGAGGCTAGCACGTCCGACCGGTCAGATGTCCAGCACAACCGTCCCCAGCTTGTCGCCCGACGCCACCAGGTCATGCGCCGCGGCGCAATCCGCCAGCCCGCCGCCGGGCACCACCGCATGAGACAGCATCCCCGCCTCGAGCCAGGCCGTCAGCTGCCGCTCGCCCTCGCGCCGCAGCCCGCCGGTCAGCTGGTAGACGATCAGCATGTGCAGCCGCACGTTCTTGAACATGAACGGATAGAACTCCAGCCGCGGCACCATCTCGGCCGCACTCGCGTAAGAGGCGATGACCCCGCCGGGCTTCACCAGCGCAAGGCTCGTGGCCTGGTTCGCGCCGAAATCCACCTCGACGA
>JAOARA010000013.1 GCA_025211115.1 Roseicyclus sp.
GCAGCCCGCCCTGCCGAGCGCGGCGCATCTGCCCGCGGACTGGGTCATCGCCATCGGCTCTTCGACCGGTGGCGTGCAGGCGCTGACGCGCATCCTGCCCGAGTTCCCGGCCGACACGCCCCCCATCGTGATCGTGCAGCACATGCCCGAGGGCTTCACCGCGGCCTTTGCGCGGCGCCTGGACGGGCTTTGCCCGATGCAGGTGCGCGAGGCCGCCGACGGCGACACGCTCGAGCGCGGCCGCATCCTGATCGCGCCGGGAGGGCTGCGGCACATGCAGCTTGTCACCGCGGGCGGGCGTCCGCGGGTGGCCCTCGTCGAGGGCGACCCGGTGTCCTACTCGCGCCCCTCGGTCGACGTGCTGTTCACGGCGCTGGCGCGCGTCTGTCCGACCCGCTGTTCCGCCGCGATCCTGACCGGCATGGGCAGCGACGGCGCGGCGGGCCTTCTGGCGATCCGTCAGGCGGGCGGGCGCACCTTCGCGCAGGACGAGGCCAGTTCGCAGATCTACGGCATGCCGGCCCGCGCCTGGGAAAGGGGCGGGGCCGAGGACCAGGTGCCGCTCAGCCAGATGGTGCCGCGCCTGCTCGGCTCGGTCCGGGCCGGCCTTGCCGCCGGCTATCCCCGACAACCCGCCCTGCCATGACACATGCGACCCCAGGCCGACCGCGGCCCCACAGCACAGCCTCCGAAAGGAATGACCCATGACCCAAACCGACACCCAGACCGACCCCAAGGCCGCGGCACAGACCGATGCCGCCGACATTCACGGCATGGCCGACAGCGGCATCGACACGATGTACCTGACCTTTCCGGTCGGCGAGGAAACCTATGGCGTCCCCATCGCGCTGGTGACCGAGATCGTCGGAATGCAGCGCGTGATGAGCGTGCCCGACGTGCCCCACTACGTGCGCGGCGTCATCAACCTGCGCGGCAAGGTCATCCCCCTGATGGACGTGCGGCTGCGCTTCGGCATGGCCGAACGGCCCTATGACGACCGCACCGTGGTGATCGTGCTCGAGGTGGGCAAGGCCCCGATCGGGCTGATCGTCGACGGCGTCTCGGAGGTGGTGGACATCCCCACCGACAAGCTCAACCGCAGCGCCGGCTACGGGGCCGACGGCCAGAGCGTCGTCAGCGCCCTCGGCCATGTCGGCGAGCGCGTGGCGATCCTGCTCGATGTGCCCGTGCTCGTGTCCGACGTGGACGTGGCCCAGCCGCAGCTGGCCGACGCCTGAGACGACACGCGGCCACGACAGCGACAGAAGGAGACCGGCATCATGACGACGAGATCCCGCAGCGGCAGCGGCAGCACGGGCGGCACGGGCGCAAAGCCCCGCACCCGGCGCAGCACCACGGCGTCGACGCGCGTGACCGGGGCCTCCGGTGACGCGCGTGCCAAGGCCGCCGCTGCCCCCCTTTCCGGCGCACCTGACGTGCCCGCGCCGGAGACCACCGCCGGTCCGGCAAGACCCGCGACCACACCCCTGGCGGCTGACACCGCCGCAGCACCGACCCCGCCCGCCGACCCCGAGGAGCGCCCGACGGCCTCCGGGGGGGACGCATCCCCAGACCCCGCAAACGCCCGCACCACGGCCGACCAAAAGAGGACAGAACCGATGACCGCGCAATCCAGGCCGCAAGCCGACAAGGACACGCTTACCGTCTCGGGCGCCATTTCCAGCGCCGAGCTGCTCGACCTGATCATGAACCCGATCATGATCGCCGACGGCGATTACAACATCCTGTTCGTGAACAAGGCGGGCTACCGCATGTTCGACGAGCTCGAGGACGACATCCGCAAGGACCTGCCGAGCTTCCGGGCGCGGGACGTGGTCGGCAAGAACGTCGACATCTTCCACAAGACCCCGCACTACCAGCGCCGGATCATGGACAACATGACCGAGCCCCATAACGGTGGCTTCACCATCGGCGGGCGGACGCTCGGCTTCACGGCCTCGCCGCATTTCGTCTCGGGCAAGCTTGCGTCCGTCATCGTGGAATGGCGCGACGAGACCGCCGCCAGGGCCGACCGCGAGCGCGTCGCCAGCAACCAGCGCCAGTTCGACCGCCTGCTGTCCGAGATGACCGCCATGTCGAACGCCCATGACGCGGGCGACATCGATGTGTTCATCGACGACAAGGCCTTCGACCTGCCCGAGATCGAGGCCGCGGCCGAGCTGGTGAACCGGATGGTGCAGGAGCACATCAACACCAAGAAGCGCGCGATGGCCGTGGTGGCCGAGTTCGGCAAGGGCAATTTCGATGCGCCCTTCGAGCAACTGCCGGGCAAGAAGGCCTTCATCAACAACGTGATCGAGACGGTGCGCGGAAACTTCCGCAGCCTGACCTCGGAAACCGTGCGCCTTGCCGACGCGATCGAGAACGGCAAGCTCGACACCACGGTCGATATCTCGAAGTTCGAGGGCGATTACCGCACGATCCTGCAATCCTTCGAACGTGCCTTCTCGAGCCTGAACGTCTCGGTCTCGGTCATCGCCGAGCAGGTCGACCAGGTCGCGCAGACCGTGGACCAGATGACCAACTCGAGCCAGGCGCTGTCCTCGAACGCGCAGATCACCTCGTCCTCGGTGGACGAGGTCTCGTCCTCGGCCGAGGAAACCGACGCGCAGGTCAAGGCCAATGCCGCCGCGGCCGAGAAAGCCTCGAAATCCGCCAGCAGCGCGGCCGAATTCGCCGCCAACGGCGCGGAAAAGGTGCGCGACATGGTCGCCGCGATGGACGGCATCAAGGTCTCGTCGCAGGATATCGCCAAGATCATCAAGGTGATCGACGAGATCGCCTTCCAGACCAACCTGCTGGCGCTCAACGCGGCGGTCGAGGCGGCCCGCGCGGGCCAGCATGGCCGCGGCTTCGCGGTGGTGGCGCAGGAAGTGCGCAACCTTGCCGGTCGCTCGGCCAAGGCCGCGCGCGAGACCTCGGACCTGATCGAGGATGCATCGGGCCGGGTGAATGCCGGCGTCCGCATCGCCGATGAAACCCGCGAGGCCTTCAGCCGGATCACCGACGAGATCAGCGAGGTGAAATCCATCGTCGAAGAGATCGACCGCGCGTCCGAGGAACAGGCCCGCGGCGTGGCGCAGATCAGCCAGGCGATCGGCGATATCGCCAAGACCACGCTGTCGACCAGCCAGCAGGCCGACGAGCTGGCCTCGACCGCGGCGCAGATGAACGCGGCGACCCAGCAGATGCGGGCGCAGGTCTCGAAGTTCCAGCTGCGCCGCACGACGGCCCACCCGTCGCAGGCGATGTCGCTGGACCGGATGTCGCCCGACATGATGGCGCAGCTGCAGAAGATGTTCGCCAATGGCTCCGCCCCGGCGGCGCGCGCGAACGGGGCCAATGGCTCCATCGACAAGGACGGCCGCGGCTACGGCCCGTTCTGATCACCGATCCCGAAACCGGCGCCGGGCCCGTCCCGGCGCCGCCCCTCCCGCAAGTTCCGAACCAACCCTGTCTGACCAGACCCGAGGATAAACCCATGGCCTACAATGTGATGGTCGTTGATGACGCCGCCATGATGCGTCTTTATATTTCCAGCTTTCTCAACAGCTTGCCTGATTTCAAGATGGTGGCCCAGGCCTCCAACGGCAAAGAGGCGCTCGACAAGCTGGCCCAGACCCCGAATGTCGACCTGATCCTGCTCGACATCGAGATGCCCGTGATGGACGGGCTCGAGTTCCTGCGCCACGCCAAGCTCAAGACGCGGGCCAAGATCTGCATGCTGTCCTCGGTGACGGTGGCGGGCTCGCCGCTGGCGGCGAAGGCGCGCGAACTGGGCGCCGATGGCGTGGTGGCCAAGCCCTCGGGCACGGTGTCCCACGACCTGCATGAAAAGACCGGTGACGAGCTTGCGCAGGTGATGCGCAGCCTGATGGCGAACGTGGCCGCCTGACGGCACCGCACCCCGGCCACCCCCAGCACGAGAACGAGGCGACCATGTCCGACGAAATGGATGAAATCTGGGAACTCTATGCCGATGACGGCAGCCAGGCCCTTGACGCGATGGAAGCCGCGCTCGAGGCCCTGATGGCCGGCGGCGACGATCCCGATCGGCACGTGGCTGCCCTGTTCCGGGCGGTTCACACCTTCAAGGGCAACTCGCGTGTCCTTGGGCTGTCCGTGGTGGAAAGCCGGGCGCATCTCTCCGAGGACCTGATCGGCCTCGTGCGGGATGCGGGGGTTCCGCTGACCTCCGAGATCCTCGATTGCCTGATGGAGGCGGGGGACCACCTGCGGCGGATGCTCGACGAGACGGCGCAGACGCGCGCCGACGTGGACCCGACCCCCTCCGAAGGGCTGGCCGAACGGCTGCGCGCGCTCATCGCGCGGCTTGGCGACGGCGAGGAAGATGCGGCAGGAGACACGGGAGAGGCCATGGCCGACCCCGAGGCTGCGGAGCCTGAACCCGA
>JAOARA010000112.1 GCA_025211115.1 Roseicyclus sp.
CCCGCTGACCGAGGCGCTGACGCTGACCGCGCGCGACGTGATCCAGCCCACCCACTGGCCCAACATCGATCTGATCGGCGCGCAGCTGAACCTCTCCTGGGCCGAGGTCCAGAGCCCGGGCTGGCGGCTGCAGGCGCGCGGCTGGAAGCTCTGGGACGCGCTGACCGACCGGCTGGCCGAGGACGGCATCCTCGACGCCTATGACATCGTCTTCCTCGATACCCCGCCCGCGCTCGGCTATCTCACCATCAACGGGCTCGCCGCCGCCGACATCCTGCTGGTGCCGCTCGGCGCCTCCTTCCTCGAGTTCGACTCGACGGGCCGCTTCTTCGACATGCTCCACTCGACCTTTGCCAGCATCGAGGAGGGCGAGAACATGGCGGCCCGCGCGCTGGGGCGCGAGGAGCTCGCCTTCGAATGGGACGCGGTGCGCGCGGTCATCACCCGCTACGACGGCGCGCAGCAGGCCGAACTGGCCGCGCTGATGCAGGCCTATCTCGGGCGCACCCTCTCGCCGCACCGGCAGGATTTCACCGCGCTCATCGGCCAGGCCGGCGAGCAGGTCGCGGGCATCTACGAGGCCGATTACCGCGACTTCAACCGCGAGACCTATGTGAGGGGGCGCGAGACCTTCGATGCCACCTACGCCGCCTTCAAGCGGCTCCTGATCGGGATCTGGCGGCGCGACGCGCACCGGGCCGCCGGGGGCCTGCTGTGAGGGGCGCGACAGCACCGTACGCAGCGGTTAGGATTTGGAAACCCTGCCCCGGGATGGTCGCCCGCGCCAAAGGAGGTGCCGCATGGCCAAGCGCAAACGACTGACCCCGCCCGCGCCCGACCGCTTCGACGGGCCCGCGCCGGAAGTGAAATCCATGATGCGTCCCGCGCCGATCGCGCAGGTGGCGGGCGAGGCCTCGACCGTCTCGGCGCTGCGCGAGCTGTCGGACCTCGTCCGCAGCGCCCGCGACGAGGGCCGCCTGATCGAGACGCTGGCGCTCGACGCCATCGAGGCGGGCTATCTCGTCCGCGACCGCCTGCTCGCGCCGATGGACGAGGACATGCAGGCCCTGGTCGAGAGCCTGCGTGCGCGCGGCCAGCAGACGCCCATCGATGTCGTCGACATGGGCGGCGGCCGCTACGGGCTGATCTCGGGCCTGCGCCGCCTGACCGCCCTGACCCGGCTCTTCTCGGAAACCGGCGATCCCCGCTTCGGCCGCATCCGCGCCCGTATCGTGGTGCCGGGCGACGCGGCCGAGGCCTACCGCGCGATGGTCGAGGAGAACGAGATCCGCGCCGGGCTCTCGCTCTACGAACGCGCGCGCATCGTCGCCAAGGCGGTCGAGGCCGGGGTCTTCCCCGACAGCCGCGACGCGCTGCTCACGCTCTATGCCGCCGCGAGCCGTGCGAAACGCTCGAAGATCAAGAGCGCGCTCGCCGTGGTCGAGGCGCTCGACGGCGCGCTCCGCTTCCCGACCGCCCATGGCGAGCGCCTGCTCCTCGACCTCTCCCGTGCGCTCGAGGGCGACGCCGGTCTCGCCGACCGCCTGCGCGGCCTGCTGGAGGCTACCCCCGCCGACACCCCCGAGGCCGAGCAGGCCCGCTTGACGGAGGCCCTGCGCTCCGTGGCTGCGCCTGTGCCCGCGCCCGTGGTGCCGGAGGTCGCTTCGCCCGAGGCCCCGTCGAGCCCCCCTGCCCCGGCCGCCGCCGCGCCACAACCAACCACTCCGACCCCGGCCCCCACGCCGGCCTCTCCCGCGGCGAAGACGCCGCTGGTCAAACCCCTCGACGCCTTCGAGCCGGTCCCTGGCGTCTGGATCCAGTCCCAGACCGCCCCCCACACCGGCACCCGCGTGATCCTCTCCGGTCCCGCCGTCACCGACGGCCTGCGCCAGTACATCACCACCTGGCTCCGCGCCCAGGCCCGCGGCGAGCTATAGGTCAGCCTGGCTGCCACATTGTTTCGCGCGCGAAACAAAAGGTCAGGGTGGGTGACGTATTGGATGGCGGACGGTGAGGGATTTGAACCTCACCGGAAATCCCCAGGAAAAACAGGGATCGGGACGTCCGCTCACAGCCTGAAATGTGGGGCAAAATGCGGGGCAAAACCGCCCTCTGCCCCACACATCCCGCATGTTCAGAGCCTGTGTGGCGCGAAACAGGCCCCAACACCCGCCTTGACCCTTATCCGCCGTTATCCGACGTCTCCGGATCCCCGACAGACAGGATAATCGCGATCGCCCTTATCCGATTCTCCTGCCTCTGCCGGCGGCGGCGGTTTAAGGGGACAGTCACCCTCAAAAGCAGAAACATCTCCCCTCATCCCGGGGACTTGCATCCTTGCGATGCTGCTTTCTGGAAGAGGCGCAGAAGGGCCGTGCGTCCACCTTCCGCTGATGGGAGATCGGATAACGGGCGAACGGGTGACCTGCCCCATGAAAAAAGCGCGCCCCGTCTCCAGGGCGCGCCGGTCCGTTTCGCTGCGAAACCCCGCCTCAGGCGGCGATCAGGCCCATCGACTCGAGCTTCAGGAGGACCTGCTGGGCGCAGTAGTCGACGTCGGTGCCCTCGGTGGCGACCACCAGTTCGGCGGCGGTGGGGGCCTCGTAGGGGTCCGAGATGCCGGTGAACTCCTTGATCTTGCCTTCGCGGGCGAGCTTGTAGAGGCCTTTGCGGTCGCGCCGTTCGCATTCTTCCAGCGAGGTCGCGACATGGACCTCGATGAAGGCGCCGTAGGCCTCGATCATCTCGCGGACGGCGCGGCGGGTGGCGGTGTAGGGCGCGATCGGCGCGCAGATCGCGATGCCGCCGTTCTTGGTGATTTCACTCGCCACGTAGCCGATCCGCTTGATGTTGATGTCGCGGTGCTCCTTCGAGAAACCGAGTTCGGACGACAGGTGCTTCCGCACCACGTCGCCGTCGAGCAGCGTCACGGGGCGGCCACCCATCTCCATCAGCTTGACCATCAGCGCGTTGGCGATGGTCGACTTGCCCGAGCCCGAGAGCCCCGTGAAGAACACCGTAAAGCCCTGCTTCGAGCGCGGCGGCGAGGTGCGGCGCAGCTCGGTCACGACCTCGGGGAAGGAGAACCATTCCGGGATCTCCAGCCCCTCGCGCAGGCGGCGGCGCAGCTCGGTGCCCGAGATGTCGAGGACGGTATCGCCTTCGGGGACCTCGTTCGCGGGGTAGTACTGCGCCTTCTCCTGCACGTAGACCATGTGCTTGAAGTCCACCATCTCGAGGCCGATCTCGGCCTCGTGCTGCTTGAAGAGCTCCTGCGCGTCATAGGGGCCGTAGAAGTCCTGGCCCTGGCAGTTCTTGCCGGGGCCGGCGTGGTCGCGGCCGACGATGAAATGGGTGCAGCCGTGGTTCTTGCGGATCAGGCCGTGCCAGACCGCCTCGCGCGGGCCCGCCATCCGCATGGCGAGGTTCAGGAGGCTCATCGTTGTGGTGGCCGCCGGGTACTTGTCGAGCACCGCCTCGTAGCAGCGCACGCGGGTGAAGTGGTCGACGTCGCCGGGCTTCGTCATGCCGACCACCGGATGGATCAGCAGGTTGGCCTGCGCCTCGCGCGCGGCGCGGAAGGTCAGCTCCTGGTGCGCGCGGTGCAGCGGGTTGCGGGTCTGGAAGGCGACGATGCGGCGCCAGCCGAGCTTGCGGAACAGGCTGCGCAGCTCGTTCGGCGTGTCGCGGCGGCCGCGGAAGTCGTAATGCACCGGGGCCTGGATGCCGGTGATGGCACCCCCGAGGTACACCGGACCCGCGACATGGTGCAGGTAGTTCACCGCCGGGTGGGCGAGGTCATCGGCCCCGAACACCTTCTCGGCCTCGCGCGCCTTGTCCGGGCGGTAGATGTCCGAGACCGACAGCGTGGCGAGGATCACGCCCTCGGCGTCGCGCAGCGCGATGTCCTGGCCGACCTCGACACCCTCCGCGAAGGCTTCCGAGACGTCGAGCGTGATCGGCATCGGCCAGAGCGTGCCGTCCGCCAGCCGCATGGTCTCGACGACGCTGTCGTAATCCGCCTGCCCGAGGAAGCCCTTCAGCGGCGCGAACCCGCCGTTCATCAGCAGCTCGAGATCGCAGAGCTGGCGCGCCGTGAGGTCCCACGAGGTCAGCTCGGCCGCCTCGCGCTTCAGCTTCTGCGCGCTGTCATAGGAGACGTAGAGCTCCGGGATCGGGGTCAGGTTTGGGACGGGATACATGGGCGGCACCGGTATTTTCTTGCATGGGTCGCGCCCTCCTAGCCCGTTCCCTTGACCGGAAAAAGGCCGAGAGGCGTCGCGGAAGGGGTGAGGGCGGGGAGGCTGTTCCGCAGCGGCGCAGACGGACACCGGCCCGTTTTCGTGACCCGCTCTCTCGCAGAACAGGGTTGGCGTCCGGTTAATCCATGCGAAACATCCGCCTGATTTAGGTCCGCTTCGGTCCCATTGTTTCGCGCGCGAAACATAAGGTCAGCCTCGCTGCCCTATCCAAGGAAACGCACCTAAATCATGTAGAGTTATCCAGAGCCCCCACAAAAGTTGGGGGTAACTCCCAGCTTGCAGGGGCCAAACGTTGCGACTCGGCAAGGGGTGCCTGCAAGCTGAGCAAAGCCAACTGCGAGTTGTGTCTTAGTAGCCATGGTCGACATCAGTCCATATCTTCCGCGTCCCCGCCGCCGGTCTGCCAAGCAGGCGGAGTTGCGACAACGGATGAAGGCGGACGGGCTGCCGAACTTCCCCTGCGCGCCGCGCGACCCGACCCTGGCGGAGCGCATCCGCACCACCTTCGGCTGCGACCTCGACCGGCTGGCGCTGCTGGCGCTCGTGCTCCTGGTCCTGACGGGCAGCGCGGCCTTCGGGCTCTGATCCTGAGTCTCCCCTAAAGCGCCGCCGTCCAGAAGCGGAACCGGCTCTGGCCGGTGATCTCGCGCACGAGGCTCCGTGCCTCCAGACGGGCGAAGGCACGCTGGCAGCTGGCCTCCGACACCCCGCAGTGTTTCGCAGCGAGACCCGCGGTCAGCGCCGGGTTGGCCGCCAGCGCCGCGATCAGCCGGGGCGGGGTGCGGCCCGACAGGTCCGCCGTCGCCTCCGCCGCGCGCGCCTGCCAGTCCCGGAGCCGCCCCAGCGTCAGGCTGGCCCCGCGCGCCCCGTCGCGCAGGGCGCCCAGCCAGTCGGCAAGTGCCTCGGCCGGGGTGTCGGCGGTCTCGCACGTCGGGCGGGGCAGGGCGCCAAGCGGCACCAGCGGCAGGTCGAGCG
>JAOARA010000113.1 GCA_025211115.1 Roseicyclus sp.
CCCCAGGGCACGCCCATGCACAGCTGCACCAGCGCAGGCGCGTCCAGGACGCCCTCCTTAACCAACTCCTTGGCGAACCACAGGTGGCCGGTGTCGAAGGCCTCGATCTCGGGTTTCACGCCCAGCTCGGTCATCATCCGCCCCATGGCGCGCAACATGCCGGGCGTGTTGGTCATGACGTAATCGGCCTCGGCAAAATTCATCGTGCCGCAGTCGAGCGTGCAGATCTCGGGCAGGCATTGGGCGACATGGGCGACCCGCTCCTCCGCGCCGACCATGTCGGTGCCGGCGGCGACGGGCAGCGGGCTGTCGGTGCCGCCGAAGACGATGTCGCCGCCCATGCCCGCGGTCAGGTTCAGCACCACGTCGACCTCGGCCTCGCGGATGCGGTCGGTCACCTCGCGGTAAAGCTCCAGCCGGCGCGAGGGCGCGCCCGTTTCGGGATCGCGGACATGGCAATGAACGATGGCGGCCCCGGCCTTGGCGGCCTCGATCGCGCTGTCGGCGATCTGTTTCGGGCTGCGCGGCACATGGGGGCTGCGGTCCTGCGTGCCGCCCGATCCGGTCACGGCACAAGTGATGAAGACCTCTCGGCTCATGGTCAGCGGCATGTCGGTTCTCCTTCCTTTCCCGATTTTTCGTACGAAAAATCGCAATATGCGGATTTTCGTACGAAAATCCGTCAGCGCCCGGTCCAGACCGGATCGCGTTTCTCGGCGAAGGCGCGGGCGCCTTCCTTCTGATCGTCCGAGCGGTAGAGGCGTTCCACCGTCTCGAACTGGCTGCGCGTGATCCGGTTCAGCGCATCGGTGAAGGCCATCGCCTCGGCCTCGCGCACGATCTCCTTGATCGCGGCGAAGACGAGCGGCGGCCCCTTGGCCAGATCATCGGCCATGGCGCGCGCCGCGTCCATCAAGTCGGCGGCGGGCACCACCCGGTTCACCAGCCCCCAATGCGCCGCCTCCCCGGCGTCGAACCAGCGCCCGGTGAACAGAAGCTCCATGGCGATATGGTAGGGGATGCGCTTGGGCAGCTTGATCGAGGCCGCATCGGCCACCGTCCCCGACCGGATTTCCGGCAGGGCGAATGTCGCGTGGTCGGCGGCAAGGATGATGTCGGCGCAGAGCGCCAGCTCCAGCCCGCCGCCGCAGGCGATCCCGTTCACCGCGGCGATGACGGGCTTGTTGCGGCCCCGCAACTCCTGCACCCCGCCGAAGCCGCCGACGCCGTAAGCGCTGTCGGGTGCCTCGCCCTCGGCGGCGGCCTTGAGGTCCCAGCCGGGGCAGAAGAACTTTTCGCCCGCCCCGGTCAGGATGGCGACGCGCAGCTCGGGATCGTCGCGGAACGCGGTGAAAACCTCGCCCATGATCCGGCTGGTGGCGGCGTCGATGGCATTGGCCTTGGGCCGGTCCAGCGTGACTTCCAGCACCGCGCCGCGGCGGGTGGTGCGGATGGGGGTGTCGGTCATGGCATCTCTCCCAGTTGGATCAGGGCATCGACCGCGACGGCGCGGTCGGGCGTGGCGATGAGCGGGTTGATCTCCAGCTCGAGCAGGGTCTCGGCATGGGCGATGGCGCACTCCTGCACGGCTAGGATGCTTGCGACCAGCGCGGCGCGGTCCGCGGCGGGCTTGCCGCGGTAGCCGCCGAGCAGCGGCGCGATGCGGAGCCGGTCGAGCGCCGCCTCGATCTGCGGCGCGTCGGCGGGCAGGAGGAGCGAGGCGGTATCGCCCAAAACCTCGGTCAGCACGCCGCCCGCCCCCAGCGTCATCACGAACCCATGCGCGGGATCGCGCAGGATGCCGACGAGGATCTCGGCCACACCGCCCGCCACCATTTCTTCTACAAGAAACGCCGTGCCGCCCATGGACAAGGCCGCGGCCTCGACCGAATTGGCGTCGGACAGGCCAAGCGCCACCGCGCCCGCCTCGGTCTTGTGGGCGACGCCCAGCGCCTTCAGCACCAGCGGAAAGCCGATCTCCGCCGCCCGCGCCGCGGCCTCGGCGGGCGAGGTGGCCACCACGCGGCGGGGCACCGGCACGCCATGGGCGGCGAGCAGCGTCTTGCCCTCGGCCTCGGTCATCAGGCGCGGCGCGACCGGCCCAGGCCCCGGCACCAGCGGGGCGCTGCCCGCCGCCCCCTGCCCCAACCGCGCCGCGGCTTCCAGCGCGGCCAGCCCTTCGGCAAAGCCCGCCAGGGGCACCACGCCGCGCGCCAGCATCGCCCGCGCTGTCGCCTCGGGCATGGTTTCGGCCAGGCTCGAGAGGATCGCCATGGGCGTGCAGGTCGCGGCCGTCGCATCCGCGCAGGCGTCGATCACGATTTCCCAGGCGCTCGCGTCGCAGCGGTCGGGGCGCGGGAAGTCGAGGATCGCCACGCCGATGGCGACATGGGGCGCGCACATCGCGGTGAAGACGCGCGCAAGCGCGGCACGGTCGCCCCAGATATAGGTGTGATAATCCAAGGGGTTGGCCAGTGCCACCTTGGGGCCGAGCGCCGCGCGCAACCCGTCGCGCTGCGCCTCGGTCAGGGGCGGGCAGCCCAGCGCGCGCCCCTCCACCATGTCGGCGATGATCCCCGCCTCGCCGCCGGAACTGGACAGCACGCCGATATCGCGGGAGGGCAGCGGCCCGACCGCATGGAGCAGTTTCAGCGCCTCGACCATCTCGGCGGGCGTGCGGACCCGCGCGAGGCCCAGCCGCTCGAACAGCGCCCCCGCCCCCGCGTCGCTGCCCGCCAGCGAGCCCGTGTGCGACAGCGCCGCGGCGCGCGCGCCTTCGGAGGAGCCGGATTTCAGGATGACGACGGGCTTGCCCAAGGCGCGCGCACGGGCGGCCATGGCGGCGAAGGCCGCAAGGTCGCCCACCCCTTCGACATGCAGGCCAAGGGCCGTGACGCGGCGATCCTCGAGCAGGCTTTCGGCGATCTCGGGCAGGCCCGATTGGGCCTGGTTGCCGACCGTTACGACATAGGCCAGCGGCAGCGCGCGGGACTGCATCGTCAGGTTCAGGGCGAGGTTGGAGGATTGAGTTACGATTGCTACACCCGTCTCCACCCGCTCGGCCCCGTGCTGATCGGGCCAGAGCGCGGCACCGTCGAGCAGGTTGAGGAAGCCGTAGCAATTCGGCCCGAGAATGCGCATCGGGCCCGCCGCCGCGACCAGCGCGGCCTCGAGCGCCGCGCCATCGCCCGTTTCCGAGACCGACTCGCGGAAGCCCGAGGCGAAACAGACAGCCCCGCCTGCCCCCATGGCCGAGAGCGCGCGCAAGACCTCGATGCTGGCCTCGCGGTTCACGCCGATGAAGGCGGCGTCGGGCGCCTCGGGCAGATCGGCGACCGAGGCGAAGGCGGGCAGGCCCGCGACCTCGGTCTTGACCGGATGCACCGGCCAGACCGGCCCGGCGAAGCCGATCTTGCGGCACCCCGCCCCCACGGCGGCGCACCATGTCCCGCCCCCCACCACGGCGATGGAGCGCGGGCGCATCAGGCGCGAGAGCGGCTGCATCTCAGGCGCCTTTCGGGCGGAAGATCTCGCGCCCGATGATGTGGCGCTGGATCTCCGAGGTGCCGTCCCAGATCCGTTCGACGCGGGCATCGCGCCAGAAGCGTTCGATGGGCAGATCGTCCATCAGCCCCATCCCGCCATGGATCTGCAGGGTCGTGTCCGTCACCCGCGCCAGCATTTCCGAGGCATAGAGCTTGGCCGAGGCGATCTCGCGGTTGGCGGGCAAGCCCCGGTCCACCCGCCACGCGGCGGCCAGCGTCCGCCAGTCGGCGGCGGCGCTCTCTGTCACCCTGTCGG
>JAOARA010000114.1 GCA_025211115.1 Roseicyclus sp.
CTGGAGCTGACCGACGGACAAGAAGGCGTTTTGAACATCGCGTTCCGCGTGGCCGACGAACAGGGGCTGGGGCTTTTGGACCTGAAGGACCTGCAAGCGCTCTTGGTCTGGGTCGGCGAGAATGCCAAAGAGCTGTCGCTGCGATATGGCAACGTCTCGACCGCGTCGATCGGTGCCATCCAGCGCGCGCTTCTGGTGCTGGAAAATCAGGGCGGTCACAAGCTGTTTGGCGAACCTGCGTTGGGGCGTTCTGACATCATGCGCACTGACACGGACGGGCGGGGACGGATTTCGATCCTCGCATCGGACAAGCTGATGGGCGCGCCGCGTCTTTATGCAACCTTTCTTCTGTGGCTGCTGTCCGAACTGTTCGAGGAACTGCCCGAGGTGGGCGACCCCGAGAAGCCCAAGCTTGTCTTCTTCTTCGACGAGGCGCATCTGCTGTTCGAGGATGCGCCCAAGGCGCTGGTCGACAAGGTCGAACAGGTGGCGCGCCTGATCCGGTCCAAGGGGGTGGGGGTCTATTTCGTGACCCAGAACCCCGCCGACGTGCCCGAGGATATCCTGGGCCAGCTCGGCAATCGCGTGCAGCACGCGCTGCGCGCCTTCACCGCCAAGGACCGGCGCGACCTGAAACAGGCCGCGATGAACTACCGCGACAACCCGCGTTTCGACATCGAGGACGCGATCCGCGAGGTCGGCGTGGGCGAGGCGGTGACCTCGCTGCTCGAGCGCAAGGGGATACCGGGCGTGGCGGAACGCACGCTGATCCGCCCGCCGTCCTCGCAGCTCGGGCCGATCGACGACGCGACGCGGGCGGCGCTGATCGGCCTGTCGCCGCTGGCGGGGAAATACGAGCGGGTGATCGACCGCGAAAGCGCCTTCGAGATCCTGCAGGCCCGCGCCGCCGCCGCTGCCCGCGAGGCCGAACAGGCCGAACGCGCCGAGGCCGAAGCCGAGGCCGCCGCCGAACGCGAGTTCACCGCCGCCCGGCGCTATTCGGGCACCCGCGTCAGCCGCTCGACCAGCCAGCCCGCGCGGCGATCCTCTTCGCGGTCGGACAGCGTGGGGACCGCGTTTGCCAAGAGCTTCGCGCGCCAGTTGGGGACACAGTCGGGCCGCGCCGTCGTGCGGGGCATCCTCGGGGGGCTGTTCCGGGGCCGGTGACGCGCCGGTTGGGGAGCCGCGCGAATTTTCGTCCGAAAATTCGCGCGGCTCATGAGAATTTTCGTACGAAAATTCTTTCGCGCCGCGCCAGCGGCGCGCCCCCCTCGCCCGGATTTTTTCAAAAATCCGCGGCCTTCAGCTGTCGGGCCGGATCAGGCCCAGGCCGCGCAGGTAGATGCCGATGCCCGCCTCCAGCAGGTCCTCGGGCGGAAAGGGCGACTGCGCGCCGGGCCGGCCCCGCGCGAACAGCTCCACGACCCCGTGGCTCATCGCCCAGATGTGGGCCGAGAACATCGAGGGCGGCGGGCGCTTGCCCTCGGGGATATGCTCGGACAGGGCTTCGGCGGCACGTTCCAGCACCTCGCGCGAGCGCGCGGCGGCGGCGGCCAGCTCGGGGGTCGCATTGATCGAGGTGCCGCTTTCGAACATCGCCATGTAGTGCCCCGGAAACTTGCGCGCAAAGGCGAGATAGGCCCGCCCCGTCGCCTCGAAGGCCGCCAGCGCCGAGGGCTGCCCGCCGTTGAAGGCATGCGCCATCAGGTCGGCGAAGATCTCGTGGCCTTGCCGCGCGCATTCCTCGATCAGCTGCTCGCGCCCCTCGAAATGGCGGTAGACCGCGGCGGGCGTCACGCCCGCGGTCTTGGCGGCCTCCGACAGGGTGAAGCCGGTCGGCCCCTTCTCCTCGATCAGGCGCAGGGCCGCGTCGACCAGCGCCTGCTTGAGATTGCCGTGATGGTAGCCGCGCTTGACCATTGCCGGATCAGCCCGCGCCCGGCGCGGCATGGTCGGCCCAGATCTCTGGCCCGCCGCAGATCGCGGGGTCGGGCTGGCCCACGACATCCGCGTCCTTGCCGTCATAGGCCACGTCCTGCAGGATCGTGCGGATCACCGCCAGCCGCGCGCGGCGCTTGTCATCGGCGCGGATCACCGTCCAGGGCGCATGGGCCGAATGGCCCAGCGACAGGGTCTCGGCGATGGCGGCGGAATAGGCCTCCCATTTCTTGAGGCCCTCCACGTCGATCCAGCTGAGCTTCCACTGTTTCAACGGGTCGCTCTCGCGGTCGAGGAAGCGGCGCAGCTGTTCCGCGCGGCCCACGTTGACCCAGATCTTCGTCAGCCGGATGCCGTCATCGACCAGCATCTTCTCGAAATCGGGCAGCTGCCGGAAGAACACCTGCCGCTCTTCGGGCGTGCAGAAGCCGAAGACATGCTCGACCACGCCGCGGTTGTACCAGCTGCGGTCGAAGAGCCGGATCTCGCCGCCCGCGGGCAGGTAGTGGATGTAGCGTTGGAAATACCATTGCGCGGCCTCGCGCTCGGTCGGTTTCGACAGCGCCACCACGCCCGCGACCCGCGGGTTGAGGTTCTGGCGCACCCGCGCGATGGCCCCGCCCTTGCCGGCGGCATCGCGCCCTTCGAAGACCACCGCCACGCGCTGGCCCGTGTCGCGGACCCAGGCGTGGAACTTCACCAGCTCGATCTGCAACGCGGCGAGCTGGTCCTCGTAGTCGTCCTTGTCCATCCGTTCGTCATAGGGGTAGCCCGCATCGAGGATGCGGTCCTTCCTGGCGGTCCTGATGGCCTCGCGCACATGCTCGGGTGCAAGGCTCTCGTAGAACCCGGAAATCGCCCCGTCGAAGGGTTTGGACATCTGCGGTCTGCCTCTCTCGCGCCCGTATGTTACGGAGTTTGACATTAGGGGCTTGCCCCCCTCAGCGCAATCCGGCGCGGGCCGCGGCGCGGTCGATGGCGGCGATCACCGTCCGGGGCTCGGCATGGTGGGGCGCATGGCCCACGCCGTCCATCACCACGAGGTGCGCGCCCGCGAGCTGGCGGGCGAGCGGCTCGGAATGGATCGAGAGCCACACGGTCGTGTCGGCGTCACCGTGCAGGATCTCGACCGGCCTGTCGATGGCGGCGTAATCGGGCACCATCTGCCGGATCTCGGCGAGGATGCCCGCGCGTTGCAGCGCGTTCTCGCGCAGCGCGCGGCGTTGCAGCGTCAGGCCCGCGCCGATGTAATCGGCATAGCCCTCGGGCGTGGGTTGGGGCGCGAAGATGCTGGCGATCGTGTCGGTGACGACATGGTCGGGCACCCAGGCGGTCAGGAGGGGGGCGGCCACGACCTGCCCCACCGGAGAGGACAGGACGCGGTAATAGGTCGACAGCGGCGTGTCCCAGGGGTTCGAGGCGGCAGCCAGCAGGATCAGGCCCGCGGTCGCCTCGGGGTGGCGCGTGGCCCAGGCGAGCGCGACCGCGCCGCCGTAGGAATGGCCCAGAACCAGCGGTCGCTCGACGCCCAGCTGCGCCACCGCGCGCACCAGCACATCGGCCTGTTCGAAGATCGTCGCCCCGTCGCGGTCCAGCCGGTCGGAATGGCCGAGGCCGGGGCGGTCGACCACGGTCACGCGGTAACGCTCGGCCAGCCGCGGCACGAGGTCATGGGTGAAGTCGCGCATGTTCCCGCTCGCCCCGTGGATCAGCACGATATCGGGGCCTTCGCCCACCTGCAGGATGTGCAGGCGTGCGCCGTCCACGGTCACGAATTGCCCCAGCGGCGGGTAGTCCGCGACCGCGCGCGCCTCGTGGCGGGCGGCCTTCCACAGCGTGACGCCCCAACCGAGGGCCAGAAGCCCCAGCAGGAGAAACAAAAGCTTCATGCCCGCCAATCCGTCGAGCGCGTTCCGATCTCGGCGATGTCATAGGGGGTGGTCTGGTAGACCTCGGAAATCCAGTTGCCGTAAAGCAGATGCGCATGGCTGCGCCAGCGGTTCATCGGCGGGCGGGAGGGGTCATCCTCGGGGTAGTAGTTTTGCGGCACGTTGATCGGCGTGCCATTGGCGACGTCGCGGTCATACTCTTGCTTGAGCGTATCGCTGTCGTATTCGAAATGGTTGAAGATGTAGAGCGCGCGATGGGCGCGGTCCTCGATCAGGCAGGGGCCGACCTCCTCCGAGGTCAGCAGCGTCTCGAGGCCGGGCACCGCGTCGACCTCGTCCTGGCGGATCTCGGTCCAGCGGCTGACGGGGATCACGAACGCGTCCGAGAAGCCGCGCAGGTAGGGCGAGGCGGGGGCGGCGACCGCGTGCCGGAAACAGCCGAAGGCCTTGGCCGCCAGCATGTGTTTCTCGATGCCGTGGAAATGCTTGAGCATCGCCATGCCGCCCCAGCAGACGCCGAAGGTGGAATGGACATGGGTCTGCGTCCAGTCGAAGACGCGGGTCAGTTCCTCCCAATAGGTGACATCGGCATAGGGCAGATGCTCGATGGGGGCGCCGGTGATGATCAGCCCGTCGAATTTCTCGCCCGTCTCGGCCACCTCGGCGAAGGGGCGGTAGAAGGCTTCCATGTGTTCGGCGGCGGTGTTGCGGGTCTCGTGGTCGGTCATGCGGATGAGCGACAGCTCGACCTGCAGGGGCGAGGCGCCGATGAGCCGGGCGAATTGCGTCTCGGTCTGGATCTTCTTCGGCATCAGGTTCAGCAGGCCGATCCTGAGCGGGCGGATGTCCTGCTTGTCGGCCGCGCTGCGACCCATGACCTGCACGCCCTCGTTCCTGAGGATCGAGAAGGCGGGCAGGGTGGAGGGCAGTCTGATGGGCATCGTCGGGGGGTCCGGTCTTGGTGAAACTCGCAGTTAGGTCCGGGCGGCCGCCCTGCCAAGGGCCGCGGCGACCATGGCCATGGCATCGGCGGCGTCGCGGACCGTCTCGACCTCGGCGGCGGTGACGGTCACGCCCCAGTTCTTCGCCATCGCGGCGTAAAGCGGCGCGCGATGCGCCATCGCATGCCGATAGGCGTGGCGGATGAAAGCGTCGGGGTCGGCGTTTTCGGGTGTTGCGCCGGTCTCGTCGAGCCAGGCCTGCCAGAGCGGCAGCAGGAAATCGGGCTTGTAATACATCGGCTTGGGGTCACGCTCGAAGCGGCGGATCAGTTCCTCGGTGTGGCTTTCGGGGCCTTCGATCCAGACCATGAGGCAATGGGCCGACAGCGTCTTCAGCACCTCGTCCTCTGGGTTCTCGGGGTCCACCACCTCGCAGATCGAGCCGCCGGTGTCGGCGATGAAATGCGGGTAGCCATAGAGGTCGCGCGCCCGCGCGATGAAGGCGGGCGTGTCCAGCAGCGCGTTGATCTCGGCCCGGCGGTGCAGTGCCTGCCGGCGCATGTACTCGTCGAAGGGCAGGCCGCCGCGGGCGGGGTCGCCCGGCTTGCCGAGGAAGGTCGAGAGCGGCGACAGGTTGTCGAAGGAGATGTTGGAGGTGATGTAGATCGAATCCGAGCGCAAGAGCTCGGCCAGGAAGGGCACCTGCTTCGCCTGCCGCGTGAGATTGTCGTTGATATGCTCGCCCATGTAGGCGGTGCCGATGCGGTAATCGATCGAGTAGTGATACC
>JAOARA010000115.1 GCA_025211115.1 Roseicyclus sp.
GGTTGATCCCCATCGACGCCGCCATGGCGGGGTTTTGCGTGACCGCCCGCACCTCGAGGCCCAGCCGGGTGCGGTTCAGGATCAGCCAGAGCACCACGAAGAACAGCACGGCGAGGATGAAGATCGCCACGCGCACGGAACTGATCGACACCACGTCGTTCAGCGTGATCGACCCCGCCAGCCAGTCGGGCGGCGTCAGCGGCTGGGTCAGCGCGCCGAAGACAAGCCGCACGATCTGCTGCAGCGCGATGGAGATGCCGAAGGTTGCAAGCAGCGTTTCCAGCGGGCGGTGGTAAAGCCAGCGGATCACAAGCCGCTCCATCGCCACGCCCGCCATGAAGGTCACGACGAAGGCGAGCGGAATGGCGATGGCAAGCGAGGCCGTCTCGTTCGGCACAAGGCTTTGCACGACAAAGCCGGTATAGGCGCCGATCATGATGAACTCGCCATGGGCCATGTTGATGACCCCCATCACGCCGAAGGTGATGGCCAGCCCGATGGCCGCGAGGAAATAGATCGAGGCCAGCGAGATGCCGTCGAGCGACAGGTCGAGAAAGCGGTAGAAGCCGACCTGCGTCTCGATCCCGTCCAGCGTCTCGCGCGCGGCGGTGGTCACGGCGACGCTGTCCTCGAGGTAGCGCTCGAAGAAGACGACCGAGCCAAGGCTTGCGGTCACGTCTTCCTCGCTCGGCGCGGGCGGGGCGATGTCCGCTGCCACCAGCGCGGCATAGGCGCGGTCGCGGGCCTCCTCGGTGTTCAGCTCGGCGACGGGGATGCCGCCGACCGTGCCGTCCACGATATTCGCGGTCAGGACCAACAGGATGTCGGAGCGGCTGACGCGGGCGGGCGCGAGCCCTTCGTCGACCAGCATCTCGTAGGCGGCCTCACGGCTCAGCGCGTCCGAGCCCGGCTCCAGCTCCCGCGCGATATTCGCATCGTCGGGCAGCGCCTCGGCCAGCTCCAGCCGCGTGGCAAGCAGCGGGTTCAACGTCGCGCGGGCCGACAGGCTGATGTTGCCCGCAAGGCTTTCGATCGCCGCGACGCGGGGGGCGTCCTCGTCCGAGAAGGCGATGACGAGCGCGGGCAGGATCACCTCGATCCGGGCGCGCAGATCCGGGTCGGTTTCGGTATCGAGAAGCCCCTGAAGAAGCGCGAGGTGGCTTTCCTCGGGGTCGCTTTCGATGGAGTCGAGCGCGGCCATCCGCAGCGCCGGATCATCCGAGGCAAGCTGGAACTGCACGCGGGTCGCGGCGATCACGCCCTGCACGCCGCGGTTGGGCCTGAGCTGCGTCACCTCTCGGCTGCCCGCGGTGCCCAGAACCTCGCCGGTCGAAATGTCGAGCAGCGTCAGCGGATCGGCATCGGGGTCTGCGACATAGACGAACAGCCCGTCGCTGTCGCGCTGATACAGCTCGCGCGCCTGCCAGGTGGCAAGGAACTGCGGCACCTCGGGAAGCTGGCTGTCGACCAGGATGTCGAGGATCTCCTGCACCGTCCGGCGAGAGGCGTCCGCGACCAGCTCGGAATTGTCCTGGAGAAGGGTCTGCAGGTCGGTTGCCGGTTGTGCCTGCGCCTGCGCCTGCGCCTGCAGCGGCGCGGCAAGCGCCAGGAAGACGCCGACAAGGGCGGCGAGTGCGGTGCGTGTCATGCTCTGTTCTGCCTTGGGGGGTGGCGACAGGCGGGTATCCGCCCGCCCGTCGCGCCGGTCGTGTGTTCAGTAGTTCGATTGCAGCTGAACGCAGGTCTCGGTCTCGGTGTTGTACATGCCGCAGCCAAGGCCGGGCCAATCCGAGACCAGCACCGAGGATTCGGGCAGGAAGTCCGTCCAGGCATCGCCCGGCACCGGGTCGGTCTGGCTGATGATGTCGAACTGACCATCCGCCCGGATCTCGCCGATCAGGACCGGCTTGGTCAGGTGGTGGTTCGGCAGCATCTCGGCCATCCCGCCGGTCAGGTTCGGCACCTGCAGACCATACATCGCGGCGCGCACGGCGTCGGGCTCGGTGGTGCCCGCGGCCTCGACCGCTGCGACCCACATCTGGAAGCCGATGTAATGCGCTTCCATCGGGTCATTGGTCACGCGGGTGTCGTCGCCGGTGAACTCGTGCCAGGCCGAGATGAAGGCCTCGTTCTCGGGCGTGTCGGCCGACATGAAGTAGTTCCACGCCGCAAGATGCCCCACGAGCGGTTCGGTATCGAGGCCCGACAGCTCTTCCTCGCCGACCGAGAAGGCGACGACGGGGATGTCGTCGGCGCTCACGCCCTGCGCGATCAGCTCGTTGTAGAAGCCCACGTTCGCATCGCCGTTGATCGTCGAGATCACGCCGACCTGCGCGCCCGTCTCACCCAGCGCCACGACGTCGGCCACGATCGAGGACCAGTCGGAATGACCGAAGGGCGTGTAGTTGACGAAGATGTTCTCCTGCGGGATGCCCGCGTCGAGCAGGTATTGCTCGAGGATGCGGTTGGTCGTGCGCGGGTAGACGTAGTCCGTGCCGAGCAGCGCGAAGCTTTCGACGCCCAGTTCCTCGATGAAGTAATCCACCGCGGGGATCGCCTGCTGGTTCGGTGCGGCACCGGTGTAGAAGACGTTGAGCGAGCTTTCCTCGCCCTCGTACTGGACCGGGTAGAAGACGATGCCGCCCAGTTCCTCGACCACCGGCAGGATCGCCTTGCGGCTGGTGGAGGTCCAGCAGCAGAAGATCACGTCCACCTCTTCGACGGTCAGAAGCTCGCGGGTGCGCTCGGCAAAGGTCGGCCAGTCCGACGCGCCGTCGACCACGACCGGCACAAGCTCTTCGCCCAGCAGACCGCCGGCAGCGTTCTGTTGCTCGATCAGCATCAGCATCACGTCGCGCAGCGTGGTCTCGGAAATCGCCATCGTGCCCGTGGTCGAGTGCAGCACGCCAACCTTGATATCAGCCTGCGCAGCCGTCACCGACATCGCGGCACAGGCGCTGGCGAGAAGCAGTTTTTTCATGGGAAACCTCTTTCAGATCGTGGTGCATTTTGCACCTGCAGCATAGACAAATCCGATTGACGTGCTGTTGTCTGCCGTTAGTTTCACGCCGCCGTGGTGCAGTTTTTGCACCACCCCAGAGGTGGCGGATGAGGCATCTGAAAATCTACCACGCGATCAGGATGATCCGCCGCCACGGGTCGATCCGGAAGGCGGCGGACCTGCTCTCGGTCTCGCCCTCCGCGCTCAACAGATCGATCCAGGGCTTCGAGGAATCGCTCGGCGTCCGCATCTTCGACCGGGTTCCCGCGGGGGTCCGGCTGACCTCGGCCGGGGAGCTGCTGGTCGATGTCGTCGAGCGGCACCTCGTGGAATTCGAGGATCTGCAGCGTCAGCTGGGCTTCCTGCGCGACGGGCACATGGGGCAGCTGCGCATCGGGATCGGCGCGGATATCGCGGCCGGTCTGCCCCTTTTCGCCATCCGCGACCTCGAGGAGGAGATGCCGGGCGTCTCCGCCGATATCGTGACCGGCGACATCGTGAACCTGTTGCTGCGCCGCGAACTGGACCTTGCCATCCTCACCAACCCCGAGACGGATCGCGCGGTCGAGGTGCTGGCCTCCCAGTCCGTGCCGCTCGTGGCGCTGGCCACGCCGGGCTGGGCGTCACGCGTCGGCGTGGACGGGGCCGCCAACGGGGGCGCGCGGGTCGGTTTGTGGGACATGGTCCGCACCCGGATCGTGGTGCCGCCCGAAGGGACCGGGTCGCGGGCGGTGATCAGCCACGCGCTGCGCCGCCACGCCCTCGAGGAGGGGGCCACGACCAGCGTCGCCGCCTCGCAGCTGCCCCTCGCCATGGCGACCGGCGCGCGCAGTTGCATCTTTCCCGCCACCGTCTTCGCCGGCGCGGGGACGGGCGCGGATGGCATCGACACGGCGGCCGGGCTCGTGCCGCTGGCGGTCGATGTCGGAACCGTGCAGGTCAGCGTCCTGCGCCATGGCGGCATCCCGCTGACGCGGCCCGGTCAGATCCTGCTGCGGCAGATCGAACGGCGGTTGAACGCGCTCGCCTGACCGCGGGCACAAAGCTCAGAGCTGCGGGGTGAGCCCGGCCGATTGCAGCGCCTCGAGGCGGGCATAGGCCCCATCGGCGGCCATCAGCTCGGCATGGCTGCCCGCCTCGAGCAGGCGGCCGCGGTCCAGAACGAGGATGCGGTCCGCATCGCGGATGGTGGACAGCCGATGCGCGATCACCAGCGTGGTGCGCCCCTCCGACAGCCGCTCGAGCGCGGCCTGCACCAGCTGCTCGGACCGCGCGTCCAGCGCCGAGGTCGGCTCGTCCAGCAGCAGGATCGGCGCCGCCTTGAGCATCGCCCGTGCAATCGCCACCCGCTGCCGCTGCCCGCCCGACAGGGCCGAGCCGCGCGGGCCGACCCCCGTCTCGAGGCCAAGCGGAAGCACGTCGGCGAACTCGGTCACCGAAGCGGCCTCGGCCGCGGCGCGCACCTCCTCGGGGGTGGCGTCGAGACGCCCCATCCGGATGTTCTCGGCGATGGTCGTGTCGAACAGCGCCGTTTCCTGCCCGACCACCGCGATGGCATCGCGCAGCCCCTCGAGCGACAGCTCCGTGACCGGCACGCCGCCGATGCTCACCTGCCCCGCCTCGGCGTCGATCAGCCGGGTGAGCAGGCCGAAGACCGTGGTCTTGCCCGCCCCCGAGGGGCCGACGATGGCCGTTGTGCGCCCCGCCTCGGCGGCAAAGCTCAACCCCTGCAGCACGGGCGTGTCGCCGTAGCCGAAACGCACATCCTCGAAGCGGATGTCGCCCGGTGTCACCGGCTGCGGCCGGGCCGGCGGCAGGATGGTCGGCTTCGCCTCAAGCACCGCGTAAAGCCGGTCGAGCGAGGCGACGCCCGCCTGCACCTGCCCGGCCACCGCCGACAGGCGGCGCAAGGGATCGAAGATCAGCGCCAGCGCGGTGAAGAAGGACATGAACTCGCCCACGGTCTTGTCGCCCGTCGCGATCTGCGCGCCGCCATGATAGAGCACCGCGGCAAAGCCCAGCGCCGCGACCACGTCGATCATCGCCGGGTTGGCGGCAAGCCCCCGCTGCGACCGGATCGCGTGGCGCAGGAACCCCGCGACCTCCTGCCCGAAGCGCGCGGTCTCGTGCGGCTCCAACCGGTTCAGCTTGACCGACTGGATGCCGTGAAAGATCTCGTCCAGCTGCGTCGACAGCCGCGCCGCGGCCTCGCGGCTGGCGGTCGTGGTCCTGCGGATGAAGCGTTGCAGCGCCACGATGGGCAACACCAGAAGCGGCAGACCGACAAGCGCCAGAAGCGTCCAGAGCCAATCGTTGAAGAACATCACCGCAAGGAGCGACAGGAAGGTGATGGTGTCGCGCCCCAGCGACATCACCACGTTCGAAGCCAGCCCCTGCAGCGCCAGCGTGTCGCCGCGCACCCGTTCGATCAGCGCGCCGGGGGCGTTGTCGCGGAAATAGCCCATGTCGAGCGACAACAGATGCGTGACCAGCCGCTTCTGCAAGGCGGTCGTCACCTCGAGCCCGATGGTCACCATGATGAGCCGCTGCCAGAACCCGGCAATCGCCTTGAGAATGAAGACCAGCGCCATGGCGACCGCGACCCAGGCGACCCCGCCCACATCGCCTGCGGCGAAGAGATCGTCGAACAGCGGCCGCACCAGGTAGGCCACACCCCCGAGCGCGGCACCCTCGATGGTCATCAGCACGCCGGCCAGCAAGAGCTTGGCCCAGTAGCCGCGCACATGTTCGCGCCAGAGCCGCGTCAGCAGCCACCGCGCGGGCACGCCGCTTTCCGGCAGCGGATCGGGACTGTGGGACGACTGGGACAGGGGCACCGCTCCGGCGGTTGAACTGGCGTGGCGGATCGCGGCAGGCTTACGACATGCACGCCGGGCGGGCAAGCCATGGGCCCGAGGGACGCGACGGCAGAGAGCGGTTTCGCTCTCGCCGCAAACTGTCTATCACCACGGGCAAGGTGCCGCGCCCGAGGCAGAGCCTGAACCGGCCCTGCCTGCAGCGTCGCGGCGCAGCTTTTTCACCCAGCGTTGCCGGTGCAACGCGATCCACCGCGGCGCGCCCATGATCGAACGCATCGAAACC
>JAOARA010000116.1 GCA_025211115.1 Roseicyclus sp.
GCCGGGGGGCGCAAGGGGTCAGGCGGAGGGATTTTTCGCAACGGCGTCGCGCAGCGCGCCAAGCTCCGCCGTCAGCTGCGCCAGCACGGGCCGGGGCAGAGGCGAGGCCTGCGTGATCCGCGCGTGAAGCCGCGCGAGCATGTCGGAAAACGTTGCCGGCTCGGCATCCTCTGCCACGGGAGTCTCTGCAGCGGCCGCGGCAGGGGCGGCGTCCGCCACCGGGGCCGGGTCCGCAACGGAGGCTGCCATATCCGCGGCTTCGGAAGCGGGTGCGGGCGCTGCTGCCCCGGTCGGCTCTTCGGCGGGGGGCGGGGCGATTTCGCCGCCGTCCTCATCAGCCGCCGCATCGGTCGCCGCATCGGCCGGGGCATCCTCGGGCGGCTCTGCCGGTGTGTCCTGTGCCTCTTCCGCGACGATGTGTCCCGCGGCCTCTTCCTCCGGCTCCTCGGCCCGATCTGCGTCGTCCGGGTCGTCCGGCCATTCGGCGGCCGCCGTCTCGGGGTCCATCTCGAAATCCGCGTCGAGGCCCGCCTCGTGCTCGGCCTCGAGGTCCAGGTCCAGCTCCATCACCGCCTGGTCGCCGATTTCCACGGGCGGCGACAGCGCGGCGACGGCGGCCACACCCTCTTCCCGGATCATTTTCTGAACCCCGCGGATGGTCAGCCCGCGGTCATGCAACAGCACCTTGATGCCGCCCACCAGTTCCATGTCGGCGGGCCTGTAGTAGCGCCGTCCCCCGGCGCGTTTCACCGGCTTGATCTGCGGAAACTTCGACTCCCAGAAGCGGAGCACATGGGCCGCAACGTCGAGCCAATCCGCGACCTCGCGGATCGTTCGGAACGCTTGCGTCGATTTCGACATGGCCGGTTTGCCCCGCCTTTGCTCGATACCTCACTCAACACACCGCGCGGCAGTCGCCGCCGCGCGGGGCAGTTTCAGCCGCGGTTGCCCGCCGCGACCCGGTCCTTCATCAGGTGCGAGGGCCGGAAGGTCAGCACGCGCCGCGGGCTGATCGGCACCTCTTCGCCGGTCTTCGGATTGCGCCCGACCCGCGCCGTCTTGGACCGCACCGAGAAGGTGCCGAAGGACGACACCTTGACCTGTTCGCCCTCGACCAATGCGTCGGACATCAGTTCGAGCACCCGTTCCACCAGTTGCGCGCTTTCGTTGCGCGACAGGCCGACCTCGCGGAATACCGCTTCGGACAGGTCCATCCGTGTCAGCGTCTTGTTCGACATCTGTTCCGTCCCCCTAGAGTGCTCACAAGATGGTCGAAGGGATTTCTCAAGTCAATCGAGAGACTTGGACCCGGCGCTTCCGCGCCGAACGGGGGCGGTGCCGCGCCTACCAGCGCATCACCACCGACCCCCAGGCAAGACCGCCGCCGATCGCCTCGGCCACCAGCAGGTCGCCCGGTTTGATCTGGCCCCGCGCCACCCCCACCGACAGCGCCAGCGGGATCGACGCCGCCGAGGTATTGCCGTGATCCTGCACCGTCACGACGACGCGATCCATGTCCACGCCCATCTTCTGCGCGGTGCGGGTGATGATCCTGAGGTTGGCCTGATGCGGCACGATCCAGTCGACATCCGCCGCGCCAAGGCCCGCCTTCTCAAGCGCCGCATGGGCGGTTTCCGCAAGCTTTTCAACGGCATGGCGAAAGACCTCGCGGCCCTCCATGCGCAGCACGCCGGTGGTCTGCGAGGACGAGACGCCGCCGTCGACATAGAGCAGGTCGCGGTAGCGCCCGTCGGAATGCAGATCGGTCGCAAGGATGCCGCGGTCCGCGGATGTGCCCGCCTCTTCGCGCCCCTCGAGGAGCAGCGCGCCCGCGCCGTCACCGAACAGAACGCAGGTGCCGCGGTCGGTCCAGTCCATGATCCGGCTGAAGGTTTCCGCCCCGATCCCCAGCTCGCGCCGCGCCTGCCCCGAGACGACCAGCGCATTGGCATTGGCCAGCGCATAGACGAATCCGGCGCAGCCCGCCGGCACGTCGAAGGCGCATCCCCCCTCCATCCCGAGGCCCGCCTGCACCATCGTGGCCGCCGAAGGGAAGGTCAGGTCGGGGGTCGAGGTGGCCACGACGATCGCGTCGACATCGGCCGCGGTCAGCCCCGCCATCTCCAGCGCGGCCCGCGCGGCGGCGACGGCCATCTGGCTTGTCGTTTCTCCCTCGGCGGCGAAATGGCGGCGCTCGATGCCCGAGCGGGCGCGAATCCATTCGTCGGAGGTGTCGAGCGTCGCTTCGAACTCGGCGTTCTCGACGACGCGCTCGGGCAGGTAGTGACCGATACCGATTGGAACTGCCCGGATCATGTGCGCCCTGCCTCTGCCTGCATCGCCGCCGCCGCGGCTTGTTCGGCCTCGGCGATCCGCGCGGCAAGCCTGACACTCAGGCCCGCCGCCGCCAATCGCGCGGCCAGCTTGATCGCCGCGGACACGCCGGTTTCATCCGCCGATCCGTGCGATTTCACGATGGTTCCGTTCAAACCGAGGAACACGCCCCCGTTCACGCGGCGCGGGTCGATCCCCTTGGTCAACCGACGCAGCGAGGTGTAGGCCAGAAGCGCCGCGATGCGCGAGAACGGCGTCTTGCGGAACGCCTCGCGCATCCGTTCGCCGATCAGCTTCGCCGTGCCCTCGCCGGTTTTCAGCGCGACATTGCCGGTGAACCCGTCGGTGACGACCACGTCGATCTTGGTCGAGGGCAGGTCGCCGCCCTCCACGAATCCCACGAAGTCGAAATCCGCGGCCTGGCTGACACGCTCGATCAGCTCCGAGGCGAGCTTCAGCTCGGCGCGGCCCTTGTGCTCTTCGGTGCCGACGTTCAGCAGCCCGACACGCGGCCGCTTCAGGTCCAGCCCGTTGCGCGCATAGCTCGCACCCATCAGCGCGTATTGCAGCAGGTCCTCGGCGTCGGCGCGGATATCGGCACCCACGTCGAGCATCACGTTGAACCCCTGCGGGTTGCGCGAGGGCCAAAGGCAGGCGATGGCCGGACGGTTCACGCCCTCGACCTTGCGCAGGCGCACCATCGACAGCGCCATGAGCGCGCCGGTGTTGCCGCAGCTGACGGCGGCCTGCGCCTCGCCCGAGCGGACGGCCTCGATGCAGGACCACATCGAGGTGTCCTTGCCGTGGCGCATCACGTGGGAGGGTTTGGCATCCATCGTCACGACACCCGCCGCGTGGCGGATCTCGCAACGGTCGCCGAGGCCGCGCCGCCGCTCGATCAGGCGTTCGAGCTGCGGGCGGTCGCCATGCACGATGAAGCGCAGGGCGGGGTTTTTCGCGGCCGATCTGGCCATGCCGGCGATGACGACCGAAGGCCCGTGGTCCCCGCCCATCGCGTCGATGGACAGGACCGTGCCGGGAATATCCTTGGTCGTGAGTGCAGTGCCCTCGCTCATGCCCCCGGCCGCCTCGCTGCTTCGGGCGTCACGCAGGCTCAGGCCGCGTCTTCGTCCAGGTCGATCTCGTCGGCCTGTGCAATGACCTCGCGGTCATTGTAGGTGCCGCAGGAGGGGCAGACGTGGTGCAGGCGCTTCAGCTCGCCGCAGGACGGGCACTCGTTGGGATTGCCGCCAACCAGGGCGTCATGTGCGCGGCGCATACCGCGCTTGGAGCGCGTCACTCGATTCTGGGGGACAGCCATGTCACAACCTCAAGTCTTGGGGGGCGGTCGCATCGCGCACCGCCCGGGTGCAGTCAAAAATCTCGTCTCTCAGGTCGCCTTCGGCGTCCCCGTCGCAGACCGGTCTGGACTGCGCCGAGTGGCTGGAACGGGGCGGCTGACCCGCGCCCGGAGCCTTGGGGCGAATGAGGCCGGGAACATACCCGGATTCCGGGGTCATGCAAGCCCTTTTCCGGACCTCTTTTCGGGGCCCGATCCGGGGGTCCGATCACGCCCCCTCATCGCCGTCGTCATCCGTTTGTCCCGCGCCGCCCAGCCGGTCGCGCAGCGCGGCGAGACCGGCCAGCGGCTTGGCGTCTTCATCGGTCATCGGCGCGACGCCGGGCGGCGCGAAGACCGCCGCGCCCAGTTCTGCGCCCTCGGCGCGCGGGTAGGGCGGCAGGGCGAGCGCCAGCGCCTCGGTCATCACCGCAAGCAGGTCGAGCGTGTCGGGCAGCGGCTCGGCGCTGTCGTCCTCGGGCATCTCGACCTCGTCGCCCTCGGGTTCGGGCATATCGGCGAGATACCGGCGCGTCAGCGGCTCGTCGATGCGCGTGGTGACGGGGGCGGCGGTCACCACGCAGGGCTGCACCACGGTCGCGCCCAGCACCGCCTCGAGCCGCCAGTCGCGCTTGCCGGTGGGGATCAGCCGCCCCTCCAGCCGCAGCTTGCGCAGCGCGTCGAGGCCCAGCTCATCGGCCAGCCGTGCGCGCGTCTGTGCGTCCGGCGTGACGCTAATGGGCCGGTCGGCGGCCCGCGACAGGCGCGCCAGCGCCAGGGGTGCGTCTTCGCTTGGCATGTCTGTGCCTCCTCGCGTCCTTGCCCTGTGGGCCGGGGTAAGTTAAGCGGATAGAAAGCTTTGGGCGCGGCTGCAAGGGTGACCGGCAACCGGCGTCGGCGGGATCGAGGCATGAGGGCACGCATGAACATCTCTGGTGGCGCAATCCGGAAAGGTCTTGTGGCTGTTGTCCTGGCCGTGACGCTCGCGGGCGGCGCGGCGACCTTCGACAATCACGGCTACGTCCCCCCGGCCGAGGAGCTTGCCGCGGTCGACATCGGCGACAGCCGCGAGGCCGTGGCCGAGGCCATCGGCACCCCCGGCGCCGCCGGCGTGATGCGCGACGAGGCGTGGTTCTACAACGCCTACCGGATGCGCAACTACGCCTACCGCGCCCCCGAAGTGGTCGAGCGCCAGATCATCGCGGTCTCCTTCGACGGGCGCGGGCGGGTCTCCAACATCGAGGAATTCGGGCTCGAGGACGGCAACATCATCCAGTTCTCGCGCCGCGTGACGACCAGTTCGGTCCGCGAGATCAGCTTCCTTGCGCAGATCCTGTCGAATTTCGGACGGATCAACGTGGCCGACGCGCTGGCGGACTGAACGGCCGGCGGCGGCCGTTTCGGCAGCGCGCCGCAGGCAGGTCCGCGTCCCCCCTTGTCGCGGTGCCGTCACACGCGCATCCTATGCCGGTCCGCGCATCATCCGGGACGCGGCAAGGCAGGAGCAGGCCGATGTGGACCCTTGCGAAAGGTCGTTACCAGGCGCGGCTGGCCGAGAGCGACGCCGACCTCGAAGCGGCGCAGCGGCTCAGGACGCTGGCCTTTCGCGGGCCCGATGCGCGGCGGCTGGATGCCGACGATTTCGACCGCGCCTGCACCCACATGCTTGTCGAAGAGGTCGCGGGCGGGCGGCTGGTGTGCTGTTTCCGGCTCTTGCGCCTGCGTTCGGGGGCCGAGATCGGGCGCAGCTACTCGGCCCAGTTCTACGAGCTGTCGGCGCTGGCGGGGTTCGACGGTCCGATGGTCGAGATGGGCCGCTTCTGCATCCATCCCGACCTGCATGATCCCGATATCCTGCGTGTCGCCTGGGGGGCGATGACGGCCTGGGTCGACCGCGAGGGGGTCGAGATGCTGTTCGGCTGCTCCTCCTTCCACGGGACCGAGGCGCGGGAGTATTACGACGCCTTCGCGCTGCTGCGCGACCGGCATATCGCGCCCAAGCGGTGGCTGCCGCGGGTCAAGGCGCCCTCGGTCTTCCGCTTCGCCAGCCGGTTGCGCCGCAAGCCCGACCTGAAGCGCGCGCAGGCCAAGATGCCGCCGCTTTTGCGCACCTACCTGCTGATGGGGGGCTGGGTCAGCGACCACGCGGTGATCGACCGCGACCTCGGCACGCTGCATGTGTTCACGGGGCTGGAGATCAGCGCCGTGCCGCCGTCCCGCGCCCGGCTGCTGCGGGCGGTGGCGGGCTGAGGCGGCGCGCAGGCCGCGGTGTTGGCGGGTCAAGGAACCGACCTGCTGATTGGGGGGGCTTGGCCCGCGACTAAGCGATGATCAGCGTGACCTCGGCGCGCGGCATGTGTTCACCGGGCGGGCGATCCGCGCCGTGCCGCCGTCTCGCGCCCGGCTGCTGCGGGCGGTGGCGGGCTGAGGCGGTGCGCATGCTGCAGGGGCGGCGGGTGAGGACACTGACCCGCTGAAGGGAGGGCTTGGTCCGTGACCACGCGGTGATCGAACGGGCCCTGGGCGCTGCATGTGCTCGCCGGGCAGGCGATCCGTGTCGAGCCGCCCCGCGCCCGGCGGCTGCGGGCGGTGGCGGGCTGAGGCGGCGTGGGGGCCGCTGTGGCGGAGGGTCAGGGCATCGCGTGTTCTCCATGTCCAAGCGCGCCATCAGGCACCGGGGCCTGCGTTACAGGGTGCCTGCGGCGAGGCAGGGCGCAGCTCGAGACCCAGCTGCCGCCAAGCGCGCGCAGGGCTGCGCCCGTGCCCAGCTTGAACCGGGCAAGGCCCGGCGCCGTGTCGGGTTCGGCAAGGCCGAGGTCGATCATCTCGACCCCAGTCGCCTGCAGCGCCAGCATCGCGTGCCACATCAGCACCGGCCCGGCCGAGGCCGCGCGCCCCGCGCCATTGGACCAGCCCACCTGGTAGGTGGCCGTCCGGCCATGCCGGAAGAAGAGCATCGCGGCGATCGGGCCGTCGGGACCGTGGGCCGTGAACAGACGGCCGGCACCCGGGTCCGCGCCCGCAAGTGCGGCGATCATGACGGGCGGCAGGGGGCGGTAACCCAACCGGCGCGCCGCGCGCGCCTCGGCGGTCAGCAGCCAGTGGCGCGGGTCGGGCGGCATCGCCGCCTGCGTCACGGTCAAGCCCTGCGCCAGCCCGTGCCGCAGCCGGTTGCGCCATTTGCCGCGCATCGCCGCCAGCATCGCCGCGTGGGACGGTGCGAGCGGCACTTCGGCGATCTGCCGGGGCCGGGCGATCCGGCGGAACCCGGCAGCGGCCAGCGCCGCCGCGCTGGTCGCATCCTCGGCATGGACGATCAGGTGCCGCGCCCCGGTCCGCGCGCGCAGTGCCAGTGCCGTGGGCAGGTCCAGCTGCGCCGGCCCGCGAGAGATCAGCGCGACCTCGCCCAGCAGGGGGAAGCGCCGCGCGACCACCCGCACGGGGCCGGAGGGCAGGTCGAGTGCGTCGCACCGCCCGCCCAGCACGGTCACGGCACGGGCGTAGAGCGCCGATTGCTGCAGCGGCTCGTGAAGCTGGGCCGATCCGTCAAGGGGATCATCTGGGTGGGGGCCGAGGTCGAACATGGGCCGCAGCCTGCCACCCATGTCCTTAGAAAGGGTTAAGCGCCGCTCACTCCGCCAGCATCACCAGCGCGTGCCGCTTCTTGCCCGCCGACAGCTTGATCGGCTGCGCCAGGTCATCCGCCCCGATCATCAGCCCGGCATCGGTCAGCGCCGCGTCGTTCATCCGCGCGCCGCCCTCGGCGATCAGGCGCTTGGCGTCCTTGCCGGATTTCGCCAGCCCCGAGCGCGTGATCAGCTGCGCGACCGAGATGCCCTCGGCCAGCTCCGCCGCACTCAGCGTCAGCGTTGGCAGGTCCTCGCCCATGCCGCCCTTCTCGAAGACCTCGCGCGCGGTGGCTTCGGCCGCCGCCGCCGCCTCGGCCCCGTGCAGAAGGGTCGTGACCGCATTGGCCAGCACGATCTTGGCCTCGTTGATCTCGGCCCCTTCAAGCGCGCCCAGCCGCTCGCATTCGGCGACGGGGATCTCGGTGTAAAGCTTCAGGAACCGGCCCACGTCGGCATCGGTCGTGTTGCGCCAGAACTGCCAGAACTCGTAAGGGCTGAGCATCTCGCCATCGAGCCAGATCGCGCCGCCCTGGCTCTTGCCCATCTTCTTGCCGTCGGACGTGGTCAGAAGCGGCGTGGTCAGGCCGAAGATCTCGGCCTCCAGCACGCGGCGCGTCAGGTCGATGCCGTTGACGATGTTGCCCCACTGGTCCGAGCCGCCCATCTGCAGCACGCAGCCCTCGCGCCGGTAGAGCTCGAGGAAGTCATAGGCCTGCAGGATCATGTAGTTGAACTCGAGGAAGCTCAGGCTCTGCTCGCGGTCCAGCCGCGACTTCACGCTTTCGAACGACAGCATCCGGTTGACCGAGAAATGCCGCCCGATATCCCGCAGGAAATCGAGATAGTTCAGCCCGTCGAGCCATTCGGCGTTGTTGAGCATGATGGCGTCGGTCTCACCCGCACCATACCCGAGGTAGCGGTCGAAGACGCGCTGCATCCCCGCGATATTCGCGTCGATCTGGTCGGGCGTCAGCAGCGGGCGCTCGTCGGCACGGAAGCTGGGATCGCCCACCTTGGTCGTGCCGCCGCCCATCAGCGTGATCGGGCGGTTGCCGGTCTTCTGCCACCAGCGCAACAGCATGATGTTCAGAAGATGCCCCACGTGCAGCGATTTCGCCGTCGCGTCATAGCCGATATAGCAGGTCACCGGGCCCTTCAGCAGCGTTTCGTCGAGGCCCTGCAGGTCGGTGCAGTCGGCGAGGAATCCGCGCGCGATGATCTCGCGCAGGAACTCCGATTTGGGCTGGTAGGTCATCGGGCTCCGGTCCATGTTCTGACGTCGGTGGGGCGAGGCTATAGCGGGCATGGCGGTGAAGGGAAAGAGTGACAAATCCGGGCCGCTGCGCGCGCTCGGCGCGATGTCGGGCACATCGATGGACGGGGTCGACCTTGCCGTGATCGAGACCGACGGTGTGGCGGTGACGGGGTTCGGGCCCACCGGATACCGCGCCTTTGAACCGGCCGAGCGCGCGGCGATCCGCGCGGCCCTCGGGCTTTGGCCGGGAGAGGCGGGCGTGGCCGAGGCCGCCCGCGCGGTGGAAGAGGCGCATCTGGCGGCGCTTTCGGCCTTCGAGGGGCGCGACGGGGTCGAGGTCTTCGGCTTCCACGGCCAGACGCTTGCCCATGACCCCGAGGGGGGGCGCACGCACCAGGCGGGCGATGGCGCGCGGCTTGCCGCCGAGGCGGGGCTGGTGACAGTCTGGGATTTCCGGTCGAACGATGTCGAACTGGGCGGGCAGGGCGCGCCGCTGGCACCCTTCTACCACTGGGCGCTGGCGCGTTTCATCGGTGCGCCGCGGCCGGTGGCGTTTCTCAACCTCGGTGGTGTGGGCAACATCACCCATGTCGATCCCCGCATCGAGCGGCCCGAGCTGCCCGGCGCCTGCCTCGCCTTCGACACCGGGCCCGCGAATGCGCCGATCGACGACATGGTGCAGGCCCGTCTGGGCCAGCCCTTCGACCGAGACGGGGCCTTGACGCGGGCGGGCCGCGTCGATGCCGAGACGGTGGCGGTCTTCCTCGACGATGTCTATTTCCGGCGCGTGCCGCCGAAATCGCTGGACCGTGGCGGGTTTCCGCAGCTGGCCGAATGGGTCGCGGGGATGGAGACGGCGGATGCGGTGGCAACGCTCGCGGCCTGCGC
>JAOARA010000117.1 GCA_025211115.1 Roseicyclus sp.
CCTGAAAGAGGCCGAGGACGAGTTGCTGATCAACTCGCTCTCCATGCTCTGCCCCTTCGACCCCGAGGAGAAACAGGCGCTGCTCGAAGCCCCCTCGCTGACGACGCGGCGCGAGACGCTGGTCACGTTGATCGAGTTCGCCCTGCGCGGTGGCGGCCCCGACGAGAAGATCCAATGACCGAGGGCGACGCGCCCCCCGTCGACCGCCGTATGCTCGAGGCGCTGGGCTGCCCGATGACCCATGCGCCACTGAGCTACGACGCCGAGCGGCAAGAGCTTGTGTCGAAGGCGGCGCACCTGGCCTACCCCATCCGCGGGGGCATCCCGATCATGCTGGAGAGCGAGGCGCGGAAGCTCGATTAAGGCGGATTACAGAGCCCGCCCCTGCAACAACCTCGGCACGTCCCCCGTAAGCCCCGCCGCCTCGCGCATGAAGGCGCGGCGCAGGGAGGGCATGGCGCTCACGGCCCCCATGCCGATGTCGCGGATCAGCCGCAGCGCGGGGTTGTCGTTGGAAAACAGCCGGTTCACCCCGTCCGTCGCCAGTGCCAGCGCGGCGGTGTCGAAGCGCCGCCAGCTCTGGTAGCGCGCCAGAACATCTGCGGCGGCGATATCCTCGCCCCGCCGTTTCGCCTCGGCCAGCACCTCGGCCAGCGCGCCCACGTCGCGCAGCCCAAGGTTCAGACCCTGCCCCGCGATGGGGTGCACGCCGTGGGCGGCATCGCCGACCAGCGCAAGACGTTCACCCACAAAGGCGTTGGCGATGGTCAAGTTCAGGGGATAGGCATAGCGCTGGCCCGCCAGCGAAATCTCGCCCAGGAAATCCCCGAAGCGCGGGCGCAAATGGTCGAGGAAGGCTGCGTCATCCGCCGCCATCAGGCGCTTCGCATCGGCGTGCCGTTCCGACCAGACGATCGAGGAGCGGTTGCCGGGCAGCGGCAGGATCGCCAGCGGCCCCGGCGGCATGAAGAACTGATGCGCGATGCCCTCATGCGGCTTTTCATGCGCAATCGCGGCGACCAGCGCGGTCTGGCCGTAATCCCAGCCGGTCCGCCTGATCCCCGCCCGCGCCGCGGTGCCCGAGCGGCGGCCATCCGCGCCGATCAACACCCGGCCCGTCAGCACCTCGCCGCTTGCCAGCGTCACCTGCGCCGCGCCCTCGGTCGATTGCGCCACCACGGTCGTGGAGGGCCGGTGCAGGATCAGCGTCTCCGCCTCCATCGCGGCCAGAAGCGCGCGGCGAAGGTAGCGGTCTTCCAGCATGTGGCCCATCGGGCCTTCTTCCAGCTCGGCACTGTCGAAATGCAGGAAGAAGGGCGCGGCCCCTTCGCCCGCGCGCCCGTCGCTCGCCTTGATCTGCAGGATCGGCTGTGCCTCGTCCTCCAGCCCGTCCCACAGCCCCAGCGCCCGCAGCATCCGCACCGAAGCCAAGGCCAAAGCGTAGGACCGCCCGTCGAACTCCGCCCCCTGCCGCACATCCTCGGGCAGGGCGTCGATCACGATGGAGGACAGCCCCGCCTGCGCACAGGCCAGCGCGAGGCAGGGGCCGTTCAAGCCCCCTCCGACGATCAGGATATCGGCGTCATGTGTCATGGCCCGACTATGGCCCGCCAAGCGGGATTGTCCATGCCGCGGGCGGGCTGTAGCGTCACACCGCGACAACATGGGCAGGGGTGGGACATGAGCGATTGGCTGTGGCAAAGCGCAAGCGACCTGGGGCGCGGCATCGGCGAGGGCCGCATCGACCCGGTGGAGCTGACCGAGGCCTATCTCGACGCCGCCGCGGCGCATGAATACGGCCCCCGCATCTACACCCGCCTGACCCCCGACCGCGCCCGCGCCGAGGCCGAGGCCGCGCGCGAGCGGGCGAAGAACGGCGTGCGCCGCGGGCTGCTGGACGGGGTGCCGATCAGCTGGAAGGACCTCTTCGACAGCGCGGGCGTGGTGGCCGAGGCGGGCACCATGCTGCTCGAGGGCCGCGTCCCCGAGGCGGATGCCGAGGTGCTGGCCCGCGCGACGCAGGCGGGGTCCGTCTGCCTCGGCAAGACGCATATGTCGGAACTGGCCTTTGCCGGTCTGGGGATGAACCCCGCCTATGGCGGCAACACCGACCCCCTGCCGGGCACGCCGCCCAACGTGAACGACCCGGCCTGCGCGCCCGGTGGCTCCTCCTCCGGCGCTGCGGCCTCCATCGCCTTCGGGCTGGCGCCCGCGGGGATCGGCTCGGACACCGGCGGTTCCGTCCGGGTGCCTGCCGCGTGGAACGATGTCGTTGGGCTGAAGACGACTCATGGCCGCCTCAGCCTGAAGGGCGTGGTGCCGCTTGCCGAAAGCTTCGACACCGTGGGGCCGCTGGCCCGCAGCGTGGAGGATTGCGCGCATCTTCTGGCGATCATGGAGGGCGGCGCGCCCGCCGACCTGCGCGGCGCGTCGCTGGCGGGCACGCGGATGCTGGTGCTTGAGCCCTACACGAGCGACGTGCGCGAGGCCCCGGCCAAGGGCTTCGCCCACGCGCTCGACCGCCTGACCGCGGCGGGCGTGCAAGTCGAGACCGGCACGGTCACCGGCATCGAGGAGGCGATGGACCTTTCCCCGGTCCTCTTCGCCACC
>JAOARA010000001.1 GCA_025211115.1 Roseicyclus sp.
CGCCTCGTAGATCTTGTAGCCTTCGAGCTCTCCAAGAAGCCGCCCGGTTCCAAAGGCGGCCTTCAGGGCATCTTCATAGGGCAAGTGGCGGTTCGCCACCATGAAAAACCGCCCCCGCGGGGACAGCATCCGGGCCGCCGCGGCGATGAAGGCGCGGCCCAGCGACGGGTCCGCCTTGCGCCCGGTGTGAAACGGCGGGTTGGCGAGGATCGCGTCGTAGGACGCTTCGGGCTGAAACCGCGTCACGTCGGCCCAGTGGAACCGCGCGCGGTCGTCGTCGATGTTGGCGGCGGCGGCCTGCAACATGGCGTGGTCGGCCTCGACCAGGTCGAGCGCCGTGATCCCCGCCTGTTCGGCCAGAACCTCGCCCGCGACATAGCCCCAGCCTGCGCCGAGGTCGGCCACCCGGCCGGTCAGCTCGGGCAGAAGCGCCACCAGCAGCTCGGACCCGCGGTCCGGCCCGTCGGCGGAGAACCCGCCGGGGACGGTCACGTAGCCCTCTTCGGTCTCGAGCGGCTCCGGCATCCAGTCGATCACCGCCTCGGGCAGGGTCTCGGGCCGGGTGAGCCAGACCAGCTTGCCATGCGCCTTGGAAAACGTGCCGCCGATCTCGAAGACGCCCTTCAGCGCCTTGAGGATCGCGTCGATCCCCTCGTTCTTCTGGCCGTCCACCATCAGCACGCCACCGGGGCGCAGCGCGCCCAGCGCCTCGGCGATGCTGCCCAGCGTGCCCGTCTTGGCCTTGACGATCTGCACCAGCGCCGCGGCGAAACCTTCGCCCGCCCCCTCGCCCTCGGGCAGGTCCGGCGTCACCGTCAGCCCGCGCGCCGCAAGAAGGTCATGGTCGGGCGCGAAGCCCTGCACGCAATGG
The DNA here is from genome assembly GCA_025211115.1 of Roseicyclus sp. Lineage (GTDB taxonomy): Bacteria > Pseudomonadota > Alphaproteobacteria > Rhodobacterales > Rhodobacteraceae > Roseicyclus. The sequence continues at coordinate 872 of JAOARA010000001.1, forward strand.
ACCGCGCCCAGCGCGGCGAAATCGCCGTCGCCGCGGGCGCGCATCACGAGGCAGGGGCCACCCGGCAGGGAAAGCTCGCCCGCCTCCAGCGCAAGGGTCCAACGGTCAGGGGTCATCTTCGGGTCCGAGGACCGCCCCGGTCGCATGTCGCGGAAACGCGTGATCGGCCTCCGCGGGGGTGCGACATGGCGTTCAGTCCTCTTTCTCCATCGTGCATTGCAGCGGGTGCTGGTTGCGCCGGGCGAAATCCATCACCTGCGCCACCTTGGTCTCGGCGATCTCGTAGGAGAAGACGCCGACCACGGCAACGCCCTTCTTGTGGACGGTCAGCATGATCTCGACCGCCTGGCTGTGCGAGATGCCGAAGAACCGCTCGAGGACATGCACGACGAATTCCATCGGCGTGTAGTCGTCGTTGAGCAGCAGCACCTTGTACATCGGCGGGCGCTGCGTCTTGGGTTTCGTCTTGGTGACGACGGTCGTGTCGCCCTCTCCGTCGGGCGTGTCTGCCATCATCCGCCAGCGGTCGGTCTGCATTGCGTCTCCATTCCGCTTGGGGCCACGGGTGGCCTGCATTGGGCCGCACTATATAAGACGGATGACGATTCAGAAAAGAGGGGCTTTCCCCCGATGGGTTCCCGCCTGACCACCCTCGGCTTCGATGCCGACGACACGCTGTGGCAGAACGAGGCGTTCTTTCGCCTCACCCAGGCCCGCTTTGCCGAGCTTCTGGCCGACCACGCCGAGGCCGATCACCTGCACGCGCGCCTGCTTGCGGCCGAGCGGCGGAACCTCGGGCATTACGGCTACGGCATCAAGGGCTTCATGCTTTCGATGATCGAGACCGCCATCGAGGTGACCGAGGGGCGCGTCCCCGCCAGTGTCATCGGCGAGATCCTGTCGGCAGGGCAGGAGATGCTGTCGCACCCGATCGAGCTTTTGCCCCATGCGGGCGAGGCGGTGGAGCGGCTGGCATCGTCGCACCGGCTGGTGCTGATCACCAAGGGCGACCTGCTCGACCAGGAGCGCAAGCTGGCGCAATCGGGGCTGGGCGAGATGTTTCACGCGGTCGAGATCGTCTCGGACAAGACCCGCGCCACCTACGAGCGCGCCTTTACCCGCCACGGCGACGGGCCGGATCGTGCGATGATGGTGGGCAACTCGATGAAATCCGACGTGCGCCCCGCGCTCGAGGCCGGGGCCTTCGGCGTCTTCGTGCCCCATGGCCTGACATGGGAGCTGGAACATGCCGAGGCCCCCGAGGGCCACGGGCGGTTCCACCAGATCGCCGACCTTGGCGCGCTGCCGGGGCTGATCGCCGAGATCGAGGGGTGACGACAAGGTGATCCGACCGCGATTGACCGGCCCGCGCCGCGGGGTAAAGGCTGCGCCATGATCGACGCCGCCCTCCTGCCGCTGCAACGTCGCCTGCTGGCCCCGCCGGGTCAGTGGCTGGCCGCGCGCGGCATCCGGGCCGACCAGCTGACGCTGGCGGGCTGCGCCGTGGGGCTGGCGGCGGCCGGGGCGGCGGCGCTGGGGCTGTTCTGGCTGGCGCTCATCGGGCTGGTGCTGAACCGGCTGGCCGATGGGCTGGACGGCGCGGTGGCGCGGGTGACCGGGCCGACGGACCGCGGCGCCTTCCTCGACATCGCGCTCGACTTCGTCTTCTACGCGGCCTTTCCGCTGGGCTTCGTGCTGGCCGACCCCGCGGCCAATGCCCTGCCGGGCGCGGTGCTGATCTGCAGCTTCGTGCTGTCTGGCACGTCTTTCCTGGCCTTTGCCGTGGTCGCCGCGAAACGCGGTCGGACCGCCGAGGCCTACCCGATGAAGGGCATCTACTACCTCGGCGGCCTCACCGAGGGGGCCGAGACCATCGCGGTCTTCGCGCTGTTCTGCCTGTTCCCCGCGGCCTTCCCGGTCCTCGCGCTGGTCTTCGCCGCGGCCTGCGCGGTGACGGGCCTCAGCCGCTACGCGGCGGGGTGGCGGGCGTTCGGCAAAGGATAGGCTCCGCACGCGGTCGCCCCGGCAGGGTGCCGGATGGCCGGGTGCCCTTGCACCGCGGATAACTCGTGCAGCCGAGGAAGGCTTCGCCCGACTTGCGGGAGGTCCGAGGGACCATGTCGCTGCCGCAGACCGGGCATCGGGTGCCGTCCTGTCCCTTTGCCGCTTGCTTATCCTTGACCATCTCGACATGGGCGGCGCGGGATTTCCGCCCGGGTTCGATGCGCAGCGCAAGCAGGCGGTCGCGCATGGCGTCGACCTGATCGGCCGGAATGACCTCGGCGGACTGCGCGCGAATGAACCGACCGAGCGCGCGGGTCGTCCAAAGCACGTTTGCGGGCATCTTCGTCTTTGCGACCGCATCGCCCGTGAAGATCACGACATTGTGGACCTGTCCGGGCTGAACACCGAGATGCGCCTCGATCGTCTTCACATGCCCGTAGTTCTGGCGGAGCGGGTTCTGAAAGCGCGATTTCTTGCGATGAAGGACCTGCGTCCAGCTGGCCTGGTCCGCATCCCCGAAGATCCAGCCCGCCATGTTCTTGGTTTCGATCACGAAAATTCCGAAGCGGGAAAGGACCACATGGTCGATCTGTGTCGTCCCGTCGCGCGCGGGAAGGATAAGGTCGTCGAGGATGTGATACTCGGCTTCATCAAGATGCCGTCTGAGAAAGGTTCCGACGACCTTCTCGCCCAGCCAGCCCTTGAACCGGCGCGACTTGAGGACAGTCGCAAGTATCAGAAGCGCGACGAACGCGCCGAGCAATCTGAGGTCGGGCATCGGAAAATCGGGCATCGGTGGCTCCCTCGCTGTCTCCCAAGGTGAAGCCGGTCGCCGTGGCGGAAATTGGGGCGGATCGGGTCAAACTGCGGGCAGTGTCCTCAGACCTTCAGGACGATCTTGCCGATATGCGCGCGCGCTTCCATCCGCGCATGGGCCGCCGCGGCGTCGTCGAGGGCGAAGACCTCGTCCATCACCGGCCGGATCCGCCCCGCCGCGTAAAGCGGCCAGACGTGGTCTGCCAGCTCGGCCGCGATC
>JAOARA010000118.1 GCA_025211115.1 Roseicyclus sp.
CGCCAAGGGCGACTTGCAGGACGGCTGTCATGGGGCGGTGCATGGGTCGGGCGGGTTCCCATGTCAATGGGAACGGGGACGGGGGCGAAAAACTGGAGTTTTTCGGTTTGGGAAAACTGCAGTTTTCCCATGCGTTTTCCTGCAGGAAAACGCTACCCCTTGCGCTTGGCGCGCAGGCCCTCGACCCACTCGAGGCGCTTTTTCAGCTCGCGCTCGTAGCCGCGTTCGCCGGGGGCGTAGATCCTGGCGCGGGACATGGTGTCGGGGAAGTAATTCTGCCCCGAGAACCCGTCCTCGGCGTCGTGGTCATAGGCATAGCCCGCGCCGTAGCCCTGGTCCTTCATCATCTTCGTCGGCGCGTTCAGGATGTGCTTGGGCGGCGGTGCGGATGGAACGGGCACTGGCGCGAGCCGCTTTTCTGCGACGGTCCCCGAAAAGTATAACCAGCTTCCATGCAGTGAAGTCCAAATTCTTCCATTTCACCGTTTCCCTGCATTGTTCATATCACCCTACTTTTTCGCCCAACAAAAAAATTTTCGGATGGGAGCCCCCTGAATACCAAGAATCCGATACAGCCCCAGCGATCTCCAAATAAACTCTGATGCCAAGAGGACGATCATGGCGTAAGGCTTTAAAAGAATGAGGAAAAGTGGCGACGCCATGAAAATAAGCAAGAGAGTTGTTAATCCGGTATATGTCTGGACTACTGCGAAACCCAACCCAATGAATAAAAGTGTGACGATCAGGACAGCCAGACCCACCAAACTACCGACGAAGGGTCGTTTGTCATAGAGCGGGAGAAACCAAGCGACCGTCCATCTATTCATCTTGCCCTCGTTTCACACTGCACCCCGGCCATGCTTGATTTCCTGATGATGGAAGAAGCAGTCGCCTTTTGACAGGCCTTGCCCCGCGTAGGTGCCAAGGCCAAAGAAGTGCTTGCGTCATTCTTTTGCCACCGAAGGCTTGGGTCAAGTCAACTCGCTCAGGGGGCACGCGGCAGCTTCAGCAGATCAAGCGCCATCTGCGCCTGTCGGATCGCTGTTCCGAAATCAGGACGGAGGTGCCTACCCCTTGCGCTTGGCGCGCAGGCCTTCGAACCACTCGAGCCGCTTTTTAAGGTCGCGCTCGTAGCCGCGTTCGACAGGGGCGTAGAAGGCGGCACGCGACATGGTGTCGGGGAAGTAATTCTGCCCGGAAAACCCGTCCTCGGCGTCGTGGTCATAGGCGTAGCCCGCACCGTAGCCTTGCTCCTTCATCATCTTCGTCGGCGCGTTCAGGATATGCTTGGGCGGCGGCGCGGAGCCGGTGGAGCGCGCGCTGGCGCGGGCCGCCTTGTAGGCGACATAGGCCGCGTTCGATTTCGGCGCGAGGGCGAGGTAGAGGACGGCTTGGGCCAGCGCCAGCTCGCCCTCGGGGGAGCCAAGCCGCTCATAAGTGGCCCAGGCGTCGAGGCACTGGCGCTGCGCCGCGGGGTCGGCCAGCCCGATATCCTCGACCGCCATGCGGGTGATGCGGCGGGCGAGGTAGCGGGGGTCTTCGCCGCCCTCCAGCATCCGGGCGAACCAGTAGAGCGCAGCGTCGGGGTCGGAGCCGCGGACGGATTTGTGGAGCGCCGAGATGAGGTTGTAATGCGCCTCGCCCGACTTGTCGTATTGGGCGGCGCGGCGTTGCAGGCGGGTTGCCAGCTGGTCACGGGTGAGTTGGCCGTCGACTTGCCACGCGGCCACCTGTTCCACGAGGTTCAGAAGCGCGCGGCCGTCGCCGTCGGCCATCTCGATCAGGGCGGTGCGCGCCTCGGGGCGGAGCGGCAGGGGGTGGTGAAGCTCGAGCTCGGCGTGAGCCACGAGTTTTTCCAGCGCGTCCTCGTCGAGCCGGTTCAGGACGAGCACCTGCGCGCGGCTCAGAAGCGCGGCGTTCAGCTCGAAACTCGGGTTCTCCGTGGTGGCGCCGACAAGGAGGATCGTGCCGTCCTCCATATGGGGCAGGAAGCCGTCCTGTTGCGCCTTGTTGAAGCGGTGGATCTCGTCGACGAAGAGCAGCGTCCCCTGCCCGTTCGCGTGGCGGAGTTTCGCGGCCTCGAACACCTTTCGCAGGTCGGGGACGCCGGTGAAGATCGCGCTGATCTGGACGAAATGCAGGTCGGTTTCCTGCGCGAGCAGGCGGGCGATGGTGGTCTTGCCCACGCCGGGCGGCCCCCAGAGGACGAGGGACGACATCGCGCCCGCGTCCAGCATGATGCGCAGGCTGCCCTCGGGGCCGAGGATATGGTCCTGCCCGATGACATCCTCGAGCCGCGCAGGGCGCAGCCGGTCGGCCAGAGGGCGGGGGCCCTTGCCGGTCGGAGGATCGCCCGAAGGCGCGGTGTCGAACAGGTCGGCCATGGGGCCAAGCTATGCGCCCGGCCCCGCGGCGACAATGAGGCTCAGTGCATCTCGGAGGCCATGGAGACGAAGAAGCAGCGATGCGCCACCCCGCCGATCTTCATCACCGGGCCTGCGGGCCGCATGTCGATGCCGAGGCGGCGGCCGAGCCGCGGGATGGCGATGGGCAGAAGGCCGATCAGGATGTCGGCCCCCAGCCCGCGGGCCGAGCGGACCATGTGGCCCATGAGCGAGAGCTGCACCCGGTGGCGGATCTCGGTCTCGACGCCCTCGGCGACGAAAAGGCGGTTGGCGTCCCAGATGTAATCGGCGATCGGGGCGGGATCGTCGAGCAGGTTCGCCGGGATCGACTCGAGCAGCCCGCGCTGCGCGTCGCGGACCATGTAGGAATAGACCCCGCAGCGCGCGGTGGTGGGCGTGAGCCGCACGCCGGCCAGCACCCGGTCGCCGTCATGGACGCAGACCCAGCGGCTTTGGGCGGTGTCGTACTGGTCGAATTCCATCCCGTCGGCTTCGGGCAGTTCCCAGTGCATCTCCTCGATGAAGGTGCGGTGGCGGGCTTTCAGCATGTTGGCGAAGAGCGCCCCGTGCTGGTGCATGTTGGCGAAGGACAGCGTGGTCATTTCCATGGTCGAATCCCCTAGTGTGGCCGGTTCGGTTCAAACACGGCACCGCGGGGGGCGTCCCGGTCGCTCAGCTGTCAGGTCCGTCTCAGATGAATCCGTATTCCTTTGCCCTCTGGACGGCCTCGGCGGTGGTGCGCGCCATCAGCTTCTGGCGGGCGGAGGTGAGGCGGGCCTTGAAGGCGCTTTCGGATATACCCAGACGGGCGGCGGCAGCTGCATGGCGGTCCCCTTCCGCGATGCATTTCAGGGCGTCGGCCTGGGCCGAACTGAGGCGCGCGGGAGGCTCGGACAGGTCGTGCATGCGCTGCACGATCCTGTGGACATGCTCCATCTCGTCATCCGTGAATTCACGGTCCGAGCGCGTGGCGCCGGCAATCGTACGCGAGGACATCGGCCCCATGGAGGCGATCATCCCGTATTTGAGCCCGTATCCCGCCGCCTCATCAAGGATGCCGAAGGGATCGGGCAGGCCGATCTCGGACCAGCGGCGGGTTCCGGTGTGGCTGAGGCCCCAGGCCAGCGTCGGGTCGCGCAGGCCGTAGAGCTTGGCGGTATATACTTCCTGCCAGCTGTCGGGGTAGGTGTTTACCATGATGAGCGGCGAGACGTAGCGGATGTGCAGCCCGACCGCGTAGCCACCCGGAGCGGCGAGCGACAGCTCATGCATCAAAAGGTCGAGCACCGGCGCTTTCGTCATCGAACCTGCCCAAAAGGTCATGTCTTTTTAGACAGGTTGCCGGAATCTTGGTCAACCGTATTCTTTTCATGAACAATGAACGGCGAGACGAATGGACGAAAGGATCGATCCGGATCTTTTTGCGCGTCTCATGAGGTTCCACTCATCGGCGCGCAAGGATCTGCTGGAATACATGGGCCAGGGGCCCGTGTCCGTTCCGCCCGTGTTGCGGCAGCCCGCGCCGGTGCGGCCCGCGGCAGCGCCCGACGACAGGCCCGACACGCAATGAGCGCCTCCCAAAAAGAAACGCCCCGGCCGCATGGCAGGGGCGTTGTCGGTTCTTGTGGTCCTGCGTCCGACCCCGCTGGGGTCGGGGCGTGGATCACTCCTCGGCGGCGTCCTCGGCCTCGAGGCGGGCGCGGTCCGCGGCACCCTTGGCATCGACGTCGCGGTCGACGAATTCGATGATCGCCATGGGCGCCATGTCACCGTAGCGGAAGCCGGCCTTCAGGACGCGGACATAGCCGCCCTGACGCTCGGCGTAGCGGGGGCCGAGAACCTCGAACAGCTTGGCGACATGCATGTCCTGCTTGAGCTGTGCCGCGGCCTGGCGGCGGGCGTGCAGATCGCCGCGCTTGGCGAGCGTGATCAGCTTTTCGACGATCCGGCGCAGGTCTTTCGCCTTGGGCAGGGTCGTCTTGATCTGTTCGTGTTCGATCAGCGAACCGGCCATGTTGGCGAACATCGCCTTGCGGTGTTCATGGGTCCGGTTGAGTTTGCGGTAACCGCTTGCGTGACGCATTGGTCTGTCTCCGTTTGATGCTTTGTCCGGGCCCCGTGCGTTGCGGAACCCTCCTTGTTGGGGCGGAATTGCCCGGTCCGGGGGCGTGCCGGGCGTATGGCCCGGCCTACCCCGTCAGAAGTTGTCTTCGTATTTCTTGGCCAGGTCCTCGATGTTGTCCGGCGGCCAATCCACGATGTCCATGCCGAGATGCAGGCCCATGCCCGAGAGCACTTCCTTGATCTCGTTCAGCGACTTGCGCCCGAAGTTCGGCGTGCGGAGCATTTCCGCCTCGGTCTTCTGGATCAGGTCGCCGATATAGACGATGTTGTCGTTCTTCAGGCAGTTCGCCGACCGCACCGACAGTTCCAGCTCGTCCACCTTCTTGAGGAGGAGCGGGTTGAACTCGAGGTCGTCGTCGTCGTCCTGGCGGCTGGCGCTTTCGGGTTCGTCGAAGTTGACGAAGATCGACAGCTGGTCCTGCAGGATGCGCGCGGCGTAGGCCACGGCGTCATCGGGGGTGACCGAGCCGTCGGTTTCCAGCTTGAGCGTCAGCTTGTCGTAGTCGAGCACCTGCCCCTCGCGGGTCGGCTGCACGTCATAGGCGACCTTCTTGACCGGCGAGTAGATCGCGTCGATCGGCATCAGGCCGATGGGCGCATCCTCGGGGCGGTTCTTGTCGGCCGAGACGTAGCCCTTGCCGGTGTTGACGGTCAGCTCCATGTAGAGGTCGGCGCCGTCGTCGAGGTGGCAGATCACGTGATCCTTGTTCAGAACCTCGATGCCCGCGCTTTCCGAGATGTCACCGGCGGTGACGACCTTGGGGCCCTTGGCCGAGATCGACACGCGCTTGGGGCCGTCGGCCTCCATGCGGATGGCGACGCCCTTGAGGTTCAGAACGATGTCGGTCACGTCTTCACGCACACCGGCGACGCTGGAGAACTCGTGCAGCACGCCGTCGATCTGGACCGAGGTGATGGCCGCGCCCTGGAGCGAGGACATCAGCACGCGGCGCAGCGCGTTGCCGAGCGTCAGGCCGAAGCCGCGCTCGAGCGGTTCGGCCACCACGGTTGCCTTCTTGGCGGGATCGGTGCCGGGCTGAACGACCAGTTGGGTCGGTTTGATCAGCTCTTGCCAATTCTTGTGGATCATGCGTCGCCTCCATTCTTGTGGCGGGGGGATCCATCCCGGCCACGCTCGAGGATCAAATGACGTCGGCGGGCCCCGCGCATGGCACGGGCCCGCCGGAGTAAACCGTTAAGCCTCAGACGCGGCGGCGCTTGGGCGGACGGCAGCCGTTGTGGGCAATCGGCGTCACGTCGCGGATCGACGTGATCTGGAAGCCGCAGGCGGCCAGGGCGCGCAGCGCGGACTCGCGGCCGGAGCCGGGGCCCTGCACCTCGACCTCGAGGGTCTTGACGCCGTGTTCCTGCGCCTTCTTGCCGGCGTCTTCGGCGGCCATCTGGGCGGCGAAGGGGGTCGACTTGCGGCTGCCCTTGAAGCCCATCGTGCCGGCGGACGACCAGGAGATCGCGTTGCCCTGCACGTCGGAGATCAGGATCTTGGTGTTGTTGAACGAGGAGTTCACATGAGCAACGCCGGCGGCGATGTTCTTGGAAACCTTGCGCTTGGCGGGACGACGATCGCGTGCCATTGAACCAGCCCTCCCTTACTTCTTCTTGCCCGCGATGGCCTTTGCGGGGCCCTTGCGCGTGCGTGCGTTGGTGTGGGTGCGCTGACCGCGCACGGGCAGGTTGCGGCGATGACGCAGGCCGCGGTAGCAGCCGAGGTCCATCAGGCGCTTGATATTCATCTGCGTCTCGCGGCGCAGGTCACCCTCGACGGTGTAGTTGGCGTCGATATGCTCGCGGATCTGGAGCACTTCGGCATCCGACAGCTCGTTGACGCGGCGGGTCTGGTCGATGCCGACGGCGTCGCAGATCTGCTTGGCGGAGGTGTGGCCGATGCCGGTGATATAGGTGAGCGCGATGGGAACGCGCTTGGCGGTGGGGATGTTGACCCCTGCGATACGTGCCAAGGTGATCTTGTCCTTATCGTTGCGAGCCCGTAGCGCCAGGCCCTTTTTTCACAACAAGGGCCCTTGGCCGGTCTGGCCGAAGGACCCGGATTTCAGGTCGAAGGGCAAGTCGGAAAACCCACTGCGCCCGTCATGATTCCACGAGGGAAGCCGCCGTTTAGGCCGAATTCACCGGGGCGTCAAGTGTGAGCGCCCCGGCTGTCAAGCAAAATCGCCGCTGTGCCTGTCAATCGAGGATCGCGGCGATCTGGCCTGCCACCGCGTCGATGTCGGCAAGCCCGTCCACGCCGCGGAGCAGGCCCTTGGCGTGGTAGTAGCCGATCAGCGGCGAGGTCTGCTTGTAATAGGCCATGAGCCGGGTCTTGAGGCTTTCGGCGTTGTCATCGGCGCGGACGGGTTGCCCAGCCGCGCGCGCCTGTTCGGCGCGGCCGACGATGCGGTCGACAAGGATCTCGTCGTTGACCTGCAGCTCGACGGCGGCGTGGATCGACTGACCGGTTTCCTCCATCAGGGCGGCCAGCGCGTCGGCCTGGGCCAGCGTGCGGGGGAAGCCGTCGAAGATGAAGCCCGAACCGCCCTGCGCGAGTTTCTCGCGGATCAGGCCGATGACGATCTCGTCGGTGACGAGCTGGCCCTTGGCCATGACATCGGCGACGATCTTGCCCATTTCGGTGCCCGAGGCCTGCGCCTCGCGGAGCATGTCGCCGGTGGAGAGTTGCACCATGCCACGCGCCTCGACGAGGCGGGCGGCCTGGGTGCCCTTGCCCGCGCCGGGCGGGCCGAGAAGAATGATGTTCACGCTCATCTCCGGGACGGGGCCTTGCGGGGTTTGCGGGCGCCCGACTTGGAGCCGCGGCCGCGCAGCTGCGACTTCTCGATCAGGCCCTCGTATTGATGGGCGAGCAGGTGGCTCTGGATCTGCTGGACAGTGTCCATGCCGACCGACACGATGATCAGGATCGAGGTGCCGCCGAAGTATGCGGTGATCGCAAGCTGGGTGCGGACCATCTCGGGCATCAGGCAGACGAAGGCGAGATAGGCCGACCCGAGCACGAGGATGCGGTTGACCACGTATTCGAGATACTCGGAGGTCTTCTTGCCGGGCCGGATGCCGGGGATGAAGCCGTTCTGGTTCTTCAGGTTGTCGGCGACGTCATCGGTCTTGAAGGACACGTTCAGCGTATAGAAATACGTGAAGAAGACGATCATCGAGGCGAAGAACAGCAGGTAGAGCGGCTGACCGGGGCCGAAGTTGGCGAGGATCCAGCCCATCACCGGGCCCGAGGCCTCACCGCCCGAGAAGGTGGTAAGCGTGGTCGGCAGCAGCAGAAGCGAGGAGGCGAAGATCGCCGGGATCACGCCCGCCGGGTTCACCTTGACCGGCAGGTGGCTGGAGCCGCCGTCATAGACCTTCATGCCCACCTGGCGACGCGGATACTGGATGTGGATCTTGCGAAGCGACCGCTCCATGAAGACCACGAAGAACAGCGTGCCGATCAGCATGACGATCACGCCGAGGATCGCGGGCGTGGTCAGCGCGCCGGAGCGGCCCGATTCGAAGAACTGCGCCAGCGCCGCGGGGATTTCCGCGATGATGCCGACGAAGATGATCAGCGAGATGCCGTTGCCGATGCCGCGGTTGGTGATCTGCTCGCCCAGCCACAGCAGGAACATGGTGCCGCCGACCAGCGTGATGACGCAGGCCGCGCGGAAGAACCAGCCGGGATCGGAGGCGAGGCCGCCCGATTCCATGCTGACCGCAAGGCCGTAGGCCTGCGCGGTGGCCAGCACCACGGTGCCGTAGCGGGTGTATTGATTGAGCTTCTTGCGCCCGGCCTCACCCTCTTTTTTCAGCTGCTCCAGCGCGGGCACCATGGCCGACATGAGCTGCACGATGATCGAGGCCGAGATATAGGGCATGATCCCGAGGGCGAAGACGCCCATGCGCGAGAGCGCGCCGCCGGTGAACATGTTGAGCACGCCGCCAAGGCCCGCCGCCGCCTGGTCGAAGAAGGCGCGCAATTCGACGCCGTCGATGCCGGGCACGGGGATATAGGTGCCGATGCGGTAGATGATCAGAAGACCGAGGGTGAACCAGATCCGTTGACGCAGTTCGGTGGCTTTACCGAACGCGCCCCAGCTCATGTTCGCGGCCATTTGCTCCGCTGCTGATGCCATGCCGCCTCTCTCATGCGCGATGCGCCGCGGGACCGGTCGAGCGATCCAGCGGCGCGCAATTCCTGACGTGGTATGTAGGCGGTGCCGTCACCGCCCACAAGCGACGGGGGGCCGCAGCCCCCCTGTCCGTCTCATTCCGCCGCGGCCGCCTGCGCCGTCTTGAGCGAACCGCCGGCCTTTTCGACCGCTTCGACCGCCGATTTCGACGCGCCGGTGACGGTGATGTTCAGCTTGGCCGAGACATCGCCCTTGGCCAGAACGCGCACGCCATCGAGCTTGCGCCGCACCAGCCCCGAGGCGACGAGCGCGTCCTCGGTGATCTCGGCGGAGGCGTCGAGCTTGCCGGCTTCGACGAATTTCTGGATCAGGCCCAGGTTCACCACCGCGAATTCCTTGCGGTTCGGCTTGTTGAAGCCGCGCTTGGGAAGACGCTGGTAGAGCGGCATCTGGCCGCCCTCATAGGCGTTGATCGCAACGCCCGAGCGCGATTTCTGGCCCTTGATACCACGGCCGGCCATCTTGCCCTTGCCCGAGCCGGGGCCACGGCCCACGCGCTTGGATTTCTTGGCCGCGCCGGGGTTGTCGCGCAGTTCATGCAGTTTCATGTCGCTTCTCCTTTGCCGGAACTGCCCCCGAAGCGAGATGGGCAGACGCGGCCTGACGGTGATGTTGAGGGCCCGCCGAGACGGCGGACCACCGCGCGCCTATACCGGCGTTGTCGGCGCACCGCAAGGGTCGCGCGCCGGTTCTTGCGCCATCGGGCGCGAGGTGGACACCTTGATCGCAAGGTCCATGTTGATCTGCGCCATGAGCGCATTGGCCAGGGCCGGCCTGCGCGCCATCAGGCGCTTGAGGTCGCTGGTCTTCCACGTGAGCACGCGCGCGCCCGGTGCCAGCGTCACGGTCGCCGTCGCGGGGGCGCCGGTGAGAAAGGCCAGTTCCCCCACGAATCCGGCGCGGGTGAGGGTGACGGTCTGTCCGCCCTTGCGGATGATCGTCCGCCCCTCGTGGACGAAGTGGAGATGGGCGACCGGTTCGCCCTCGGTCGTCAGGTTGGTTTCGGCGGTGACCTGCTGCACGCTGGCCAGCCGCAGGAGGCGGCGGAACTGACCGGGGGCGAAGCGGTCGAAATGCACATGGATGCGGCGGTGTTCGGGCGACAGGAACCAGGTGGACCGCTCGGCCAGAACGATGCCGATCATCCCGAGGTTGACCGCGGCAAGCAGGCCGTTGGTCACGATGGCATCCCAGAGCGGACGCTCGGCGACGAGGTAATAATAGGCGAGATACAGCAGGCTGGCCGTCAGCATCAGGCCCCGCCAATTCAATTCGTCACGGGCGATGAAGCCCAGAAGCTTGAAGGCGAAGGCCAGATAGACAAGCGCCGCGGCCGGGCCAGAGCCGAGATACTCCCAGACTGCCAATTCACCCCCTGACGGCGCGCATCGGGGCCGGGGCGGCCGCGCGCATGGCCGAAAGCTTACGCATGAAAGTTGATCGAGCGAAACTATTTCGCCCCACAGACCGCGCTGCGGGCTGCCGGTCGGGGCCGGATGCCGCAAAATGCAACACGCCCCGGAGCGGGTCCGGGGCGTGTCGCTGGATTGGAGTGTCGGCGCGGGCAAACGCCCGCCGCGCGTCAGCCGCGCTCTTCGACGATTTCCACCAGCTGCGGGAGCTTGTTGATCATGCCGCGGACCGAGGGGGTATCCTCGAGTTCACGGGTCTTGTGCATCTTGTTCAGGCCCAGGCCGATCAGCGTCTGGCGCTGGATCTCGGGGCGACGGATCGGGCTTCCGATCTGCTTGACGACGATGGTCTTTGCCATGGATCAGGCCTCCTCGGCGATCTGCGACGAGTCCTGCGGCGCGTCATCGCGCTTGGGCAGGATGTCGGCCACCTTCTTGCCACGGCGCGCGGCGACCTGGCGGGGCGAGGTCTCGTTGCGCAGGCCGTCGAGCGTGGCGCGGATCATGTTGTAGGGGTTCTGCGAGCCGGTCGACTTGGCAACCACGTCCTTGATGCCGAGCATCTCGAACACGGCGCGCATCGGACCACCGGCGATGATCCCGGTGCCTTCCGGCGCGGTGCGCATCACGACCTTGCCGGCGCCATGGTGGCCCTTGATGTCGTGGTGCAGCGTGCGGCCCTCTTTCAGGGGGACGCGGATCAGCTGGCGCTTGGCCTGCTCGGTCGCCTTGCGGATCGCCTCGGGGACCTCCTTGGCCTTGCCCTTGCCGAAGCCGACGCGGCCGCGCTGGTCACCGACGACCACGAGGGCCGCGAAGCCGAAGCGCTTGCCGCCCTTCACGGTCTTGGAGACCCGGTTGATCGCAACCAGGCGGTCGGCGAATTCGGGGGTTTCCTCGCGCTCTTCGCGGCGACGGCCCCGGCCCCGGTCTCTTTGTTCACGTTCTGCCATGTGGCATGTCCTTCGATCTGCTGGCGCCGCGAAGCGCCGTTTCTTGGTCAACCGCGGTGAACCAGGGGTTCCCCGGTCATCGAGGCGGCCCGAAGGCCGCCTGCGCATGTCTGTGCCGCACGGTGGGGCAGGCCCAGCCTACGGACATTCCGGCGCAGGGTGGGTGAGCCCCACCCCCCGCATCAGAAGTTCAGACCGCCTTCGCGGGCTGCATCGGCCAGCGCCTTGACGCGGCCGTGGAACAGGTAACCGCCCCGGTCGAAGTAGACATCGGCGATGCCTGCCTGCTTGGCGCGCTCGGCAATCGCGGCGCCCACCTTTGCGGCGGCCTCCACGTTGTTCTTGCCGACAACGCCCAGATCCTTCTCGAGCGTCGAGGCAGAGGCCAGCGTGACCCCGTTCGCGTCGTCGATCAGCTGGACGCTGATGTTCTTGTTGGAGCGATGGACCGACAGGCGCGGACGCCCGTTGGCCATCTTCCGCAGTTGGTTCCGGTTGCGCAGGCGGCGCTTCTGGAACAGCTCTCTTTTGCTCAGTGCCATTGTGCCAGCCCTTACTTCTTCTTGCCTTCCTTACGGAAGATATACTCACCCTTGTAGCGGATGCCCTTGCCCTTGTAGGGCTCGGGCGCGCGCCACTCGCGGATGTTCGCAGCCACCTGGCCGACCAGCTGCTGGTCGGTGCCCTCGATCACCACTTCGGTGTTCTTGGGCGTGGTGACGGTGACGCCCGCCGGGATCGCGAAATCGACATCATGGCTGTAGCCAAGCGACAGTTTCAGAACGTTGCCCTGAGCGTTGGCGCGGTAACCCACACCCTGGATCTCGAGCTCTTTCTTGAAACCGTCGGTGACGCCGGTCACGAGGTTCTGCACCATCGTGCGGGACATGCCCCACTGCTGGCGCGCCCGCTTGGACTTGCCGCGCGGGGTGACCGACACGGCGTTATCCTCGACGGCCAGCGTGACGTCGTCGGTTGCGGTGAAGCTGCGGGCACCCTTGGGGCCCTTGATCTCGACCGTCTGCCCGGAGACGGAGGCGGAGACCCCCGACGGCAGCTCGACCGGTTTCTTTCCAATACGAGACATTGCCAAACTCCTCAGAAGACGGTGCAGAGCACTTCGCCGCCGACGTTGTGCGCCCGGGCGGTCGCATCGGTCATCACGCCCTTGGACGTGGAGACGATGGAGACACCCAGGCCCTGGCGGACCTGCGGAATGTTGTCGACGCCGAGATAGACGCGGCGGCCGGGCTTGGAGACGCGCTTGAGCTCACGGATCACCGGAACGCCTTCGTAGTACTTCAGGCTGATCTCGAAGGCCGGGTGGCCGTTCTTGCCGGTGGTGGCCTCGTAGCCGCGGATATAGCCCTCGTCGGCCAGCACATCCAGAACGCGGGCGCGCTGCTTGGAGGCGGGGGTCTCGACCGTGGACTTGCCACGCATCTGCGCATTGCGGATGCGGGTCAGCATATCGCCGATAGGATCATTCATCGGACGCTCTCCTTACCAGCTCGACTTGACCATGCCGGGGATCTGGCCCTTGGAGGCCAGGTCACGCAGCATGATCCGCGACATCTTCAGCTTGCGGTAATACGCCTTGGGGCGCCCCGTGAGCTGGCAGCGGTTGTGAAGCCGGGTGGGGGAAGAATTGCGCGGCAGCTTCGCCAGTTTCAGGCGGGCCTTGAAGCGCTCTTCCATCGGCTTCGATTCATCGGTTGCGATCTCTTTCAGCGCGGCACGCTTGGCGGCGTATTGAGCCACCAGCTTCTGACGCTTGAGTTCGCGTTGCACCATGGAAACTTTTGCCATGTGTCTCTCTCCTCTCGCGTCAGGCCGTGAAGGGCATGTTGAAGTGCTTCAGAAGCGACTTCGCCTCGGCATCGGTGGCCGCGGTGGTCACCATGATGATGTCGAGACCCCAGACCTCGTCGACCTTGTCGAAGTTGATCTCGGGGAACACGATGTGCTCCTTGACGCCCATGGCGAAGTTGCCGCGGCCGTCGAAGGCCGGCTTCACGCCACGGAAGTCGCGGATGCGGGGCATCGCAACCGTGATCAGGCGGTCGAGGAAGTCATACATGCGGTCGCCGCGGAGCGTGACCTTGGCGCCGAGCGTCATGCCTTCGCGGACGCGGAAGCCTGCGATCGACTTCTTGGCCATGGTGGCCACGGCCTGCTGGCCGGCGATGGCGGTCAGATCCTCGACGGCGGCCTTGGCCTTCTTCGAGTCGCGAACCGCTTCCGCGCCGCAGCCGATGTTCAGAACGATCTTGTCCAGACGCGGGATCTGCATGTCGTTCTTGTAGCCGAACTCTTCCTTGAGAGCGGGCTTGATCGTCTCGCGGTAGAGCGACTTGAGGCGCGGGGTGTAAGTGGCGGTATCAAGCATCGATCACGTCCCCCGTGGTCTTGGCGACACGCACCTTCTTGCCGTCTTCGATCTTGAAGCCGACGCGGGTGGGTTTGCCGTTTGCATCCAGCAGCGCGAGGTTCGAGATCGCGATCGGCATCGCCTGCGGGATGCGGCCGCCCTGGCTCGACTGGCTTTGCTTGGTGTGACGGATGGCGATGTTCACGCCGTCCACGATGGCCTTGCCGTCCGCGGGCATGACGCGGGTGATCTCACCCTGCTTGCCCTTGTCCTTGCCGGCCAGCACGACGACCTTGTCGCCCTTCTTGAGCTTGGCAGCCATTACAGCACCTCCGGCGCGAGCGAGATGATCTTCATGAAGTTCTTCGCGCGCAGCTCACGAACGACCGGCCCGAAGATACGGGTGCCGACCGGCTCGTTGTTGTTGTTGAGGATGACGGCGGCGTTGCGGTCGAAGCGGATGGCGGTGCCATCTTCGCGGCGCACTTCCTTGGCGGTGCGCACGACGACGGCCTTGCGGACGTCACCCTTCTTCACGCGGCCACGCGGAATCGCCTCTTTCACCGACACCACGATGATGTCGCCGACCGAGGCGTATTTCCGCTTGGAGCCACCCAGGACCTTGATGCACTGAACTTTCCGGGCACCCGAATTGTCAGCAACATCCAGATTGGTCTGCATCTGGATCATTTGGTTTCTCCCGACGTCCCGGACCGGCGCGTTGGCACATGGGTCCGGGGGTTTCGATCAAACCGGGGTGTGACAGGGCGCGTCAGACGCGCTCGATCACCTCCCAGCGCTTGGATTTGGACTTGGGCGCACATTCCTGAATACGGACGGTCTCGCCGACCTTGTACTCGTTGTTCTCGTCATGCGCGCGGTACTTCTTGGACTTCCGGATCGTCTTCTGGAGAACCGGGTGCTTGAAGCGACGCTCGACCGAGATGGTCACGGTCTGTGCGTTGGCGTCCGAAGTGACGGTGCCTTGCAGGATACGCTTGGGCATTTCTTACGCCTCCGACGCGGCCTGCGCCGCCTTTTCGTTGAGGATCGTCATCACGCGCGCGGTGTCGCGCTTGACGGTGCGCATGCGCGCGGTGTTCTCCAGCTGGCCGGTGGCCTGCTGGAAGCGGAGGTTGAAGGCCTCCTTCTTGAGCTGGGTCAGCTGGTCACGCAGCTGATCCGGCGTCTTCTCACGAAGTTCGCTGGCGTTCATCGCCTTGGTCCTTTCAACATCACGGGGACGCCCCTGCGCGCAGAGTCACGCCGATTCCCGTGGAGGTCGGTGAATAGAGGGCGCGGATAGGCGCTTTTGGCCGGGATGGCAAGCACAAAAGGCCGTGGGTCAGAGGCCCGCCGCCTTCCTCAGCGCCGCGTTGATCCGCGTCTGCCAGCCCCGCCCTTCGGCCTTGAAGGCCTCCACCACGTCCGCGTCCAGCCGGAGGGTCACCTGCAGCTTGGGGTTCAGCGCCTTGGGGCGACCGTGTTGAACCTTTTCTTTTGCGAACCGCTCCAGCCAATAGGGTGTGCTCAAGTCCGGTATCTCGTTGTCCGCGGCGCTTTGCGCGTCAAACGGCACCTTATTCTCGGCAAAGCCAGGATTGGTAGGCGTCTTGCTCCCTGACATTCGTCTTCCTCATGCTGATGACTCGCAGGCTTTCACCCCGTTGCGTCCAGACCAACGCCACCATGCGACCCTCGAGGTATCCGATCGTGAGATGTCGCTCTTCGCCGTAGTCACGCCGATCATCCCGTGTCGTGATATGTGCCCCTTCGAAGACCTTGGCCGCATCGGCCATGTCGAGGCCGCGCTCGGCGAGCGTCCGCGCCCGCTTGTCGGGATCGAACGTGACCTTCACTTTCTGTAACTACAATAACTACCCATGCCGGTCCATCGCAACACGCGGGATGGCGGCATGTTTCGCAGGGCATGGTTAACAGGGGGTGAAGGCCGCGCCCCTCACTCCCAGCGGTAATTGAAGCTCACGCTCACCCGGTCGTCCTCGTCCATGTTCATGGGCACCTCGTGGCGCAGCCACGATTCCCACAGAAGCACGTCGCCCTCCTGCGGGCCGGGGTAGACGAAGGCGCGCAGTTCCTCGCGCGCGTCCTTGCGGCGGTTGGGGGCGGCCATCATCATCGCGTGGCGCGGGTCTTCCAGCTTGATCGACCGCGCGCCGGGGGGCACCTGCACGTAGGTCGTGCCGGAGATCACCGAATGGGGGTGGATGTGGCTGGTGTGGATGCCGCCCTCGGGCAGGATGTTGATCCAGATATCCTCCAGCACCAGCTTGCGGCCCTCGAGGTCGAACTCGAGATCTTCGGCGAAAGCCGCGACATGGGCGTCGAGCGCCTTGACCAGCGCCTCGAAGATCGGGAAGCGCCAGGGCAGATCGGTGAGCGAGGCGTAGGAGGTGTAGCCGGGATAGCCATGCTCCTCGCACCACTCCTGCCCGGCC
>JAOARA010000119.1 GCA_025211115.1 Roseicyclus sp.
CGCGTATCGCCCGGCCCGCGTGCTTATGCAGGATTTCACCGGTGGTCCGGCCGTGGTCGACCTGGCGGCGATGCGCGACGGCATCAAGGCGCTTGGCGGCGACGCGCAGAAGATCAACCCGCTGAACCCCGTCGACCTGGTGATCGACCACAGCGTGATGATCGACGAATTCGGCAATCCCCGCGCCTTCCAGATGAACGTGGACCGCGAATACGAGCGGAACATGGAGCGGTATACCTTCCTCAAGTGGGGGCAGACCGCGTTCGACAATTTCCGCGTGGTGCCGCCCGGAACGGGCATTTGCCACCAGGTGAACCTTGAATACCTGTCCAAGACCGTGTGGTTCGACAAGGACCAGTCGGGCGAGGTGGTGGCCTATCCCGACACGCTGGTGGGCACCGACAGCCACACGACGATGGTCAACGGCGCGGCCGTTCTGGGCTGGGGCGTCGGCGGGATCGAGGCCGAGGCCGCGATGCTGGGGCAGCCGATCTCGATGCTGATCCCCGAGGTCATCGGCTTCGAACTGACCGGCTCGATGATGGAAGGGACCACCGGCACGGACCTCGTGCTGAAAGTGGGCGAGATGCTGCGCAAGAAGGGCGTGGTGGGCAAGTTCGTGGAATTCTACGGCGAGGGCCTGGACCGTCTGCCGCTGGCCGACCGCGCGACCATCGCCAACATGGCGCCGGAATACGGCGCAACCTGCGGCTTCTTCCCCATCGACGGCGAGACGATCCGCTACCTGCGTAACACCGGCCGCCCCGAGGAGGTCATCGCGCTGGTCGAGGCCTATGCCAAGGAAAACGGCTTCTGGCGCGGTGCGGATTACGCGCCGGTCTACACCGATACGCTGTCGCTCGACATGGGCACCATCGTGCCCGCGATCTCGGGGCCGAAGCGGCCGCAGGATTACGTCGCGCTCGACAAGGCGTCCGAGGCGTTCTTCAAGACCGTGTCGGATTTCCGCGGCGAGGACGAGACGCAGCCCGCGACCGACATGGCCGCCGAGGGGCCTGCGCCCGACGCGCTGATCGATCCGCGCAAGACGGCCTCGGTCGAGGGCGAAGACTATTCGCTGCGGGACGGGTCGGTGGTGATCGCCTCGATCACCTCCTGCACCAACACGTCGAACCCCTACGTGATGATCGGTGCGGGCCTTGTGGCACGCAAGGCGCGCGCACTGGGCCTGACGCGGAAGCCCTGGGTGAAGACCTCGCTCGCGCCGGGATCGCAGGTCGTGGCGGCCTATCTCGAGGCCGCGAACCTGCAGGAAGACCTCGACGCCGTGGGCTTCAACCTCGTGGGCTATGGCTGCACCACCTGCATCGGCAACTCGGGCCCGCTGCAGCCCGAGATCTCCAAGGCGATCAACGAGAACGACCTGATCGCCACCTCGGTCCTGTCGGGCAACCGCAACTTCGAGGGCCGGATCTCGCCCGACGTGCGGGCCAACTACCTGGCCTCTCCGCCGCTGGTGGTGGTCTACGCGCTGGCCGGTGACATGAACATCAACGTCGCCACCGACCCCATCGCGCAGACGCCGGACGGCCGCGATGTCTACCTCAAGGACATCTGGCCGACCTCGCAGGAGGTGGCCGAGCTGGTCGAGCAGACCGTCACCCGCGAGGCGTTCCAGGCGAAATACGCCGATGTCTTCAAGGGCGACGAGAAGTGGCAGGGCGTGGAGGTTCCGCAGCAGGAAACCTACGACTGGCCCGCGACCTCGACCTATATCCAGAACCCGCCCTATTTCCAGGGCATGGGCGCGCAGCCGGGGACGATCTCGAACATCGAGGGGGCCAAGGTCCTGGCGATCCTCGGCGACATGATCACGACCGACCACATCAGCCCGGCCGGCTCGTTCAAGGACACGACCCCCGCGGGCCGTTACCTGACCGAGCGGCAGGTTCCGGTGCGCGAGTTCAACTCCTCCGGCTCGCGCCGCGGCAACCACGAGATCATGATGCGCGGCACCTTCGCCAACATCCGCATCAAGAACGAGATGCTGGACGGGGTCGAGGGCGGCTATACCCTCGGGCCGGACGGCGCGCAGACCTCGATCTTCGATGCGGCGATGGCCTACCAGGAGGCGGGCGTGCCGCTGGTGATCTTCGGCGGCGAGCAGTATGGCGCGGGCTCTTCGCGTGACTGGGCGGCCAAGGGCACGGCGCTTCTGGGCGTCAAGGCGGTGATCGCGGAAAGCTTCGAGCGCATCCACCGTTCGAACCTGGTGGGCATGGGGGTCATCCCCTTCGAGTTCACCGGGGGCGACACGCGGAAATCGCTGGGTCTGAAGGGCGACGAGACGGTCGATATCCACGGGCTCGACGCGGTCACGCCGCTGATGGAGACGACGGCCACGATCACCTACGGCGACGGGTCGACGAAGGACATCACGCTGAAGTGCCGGATCGATACCGCCATCGAGATCGAATACATCGAGCATGGCGGCGTGCTGCACTACGTGCTGCGCGACCTCGCCAAGGCGCCTGTCGCGGCCGAGTGATCGCCGCGCATGATGCGAGACAGGGGGGCGCCTTCGGGCGCCCCTTTTGCGTTGCGCCGCGGTTCGGTGGCGTTCAGGCCAGATCAGGACAGGTCAGGACAGCGCGTCGGGGTCGTAGTGCCGGTCGAGCCACTCTTCGAAGCCGATCCCGGTCTCGGCTTGCGCCGCGGCATAGGCATCGAGGAACTGGTGCAGCGGGCGCGCCTTGCCCCAGCGGATATGACCGTAACGCCAGCTGAAGGCGCGGCGCGCCTCGGCCAGGGGTTGGCCCTTGATGACATGCAGGTAAAGCGTGACCGCAAGCGCGGTGCGGTCCGCGCCGGATTTGCAGTGCAGGAAGACGGGCTTGGGCACCTCGCGCAGGAGCGTAAGCAGGTCTTGCAGCACCTCGCGCCGGGGCAGGGCGGTGGCGCGCATCCCCAGGTGCAGAAGCGGCAGGTCCAGCTCGGCGCACAGCGCCCGCTCGGTCGCGTTCGAGACCGTGTCATGCCCGCCGCGCAGGTTGAGGATCGTGGCGATCCCCTGCGCCTTGAGCCGCTTCAGCTGCCCGCGGCCCGGATGGCCGCCACGCCAGACATCCGCATCGACGCGGTAGGTGTTGGGCAGCACGACGCGCACGCTGGCATGGTCGCGCATCCAGTATTGCCAGAACCGGTGGAACGGCGGGAAGTCCCCGATGGGCGTGAGCGGGTCCGCAGGAACGGCGCTGTGGCGCGTGGGCAGGGCGCGCGGCGCCGCATCATGCTGTGGGTCAACCGCCATGGGGTGCCTGTCCGATCCTGTTTCCGTGTCCTAGCCCGCCGCGGGGCTAGCATGTGGCCCTGTCGCGGGGCAAGCGGCGAGCGGTTGCCGTGGCGTCCTCCGCGCACTAGCGTGTCCGCGGGGGCGCGATGCGCAAGGGAGGTGCCTTTGTGTTGAAGGGGTTTCCGGACCTGCCGCCGGTCTGGCTTCTGCTGGGCCTCGGTCTGGCTTGGGTCCTTGCGGGCTGGATGCCGCTGGTGCGGCTGTTCGGGCCGCTGTGGCAGGGGCTTGGCCTTGTGCTGGCGCTGGCGGGGGTCGCGCTGATCCTGTGGGCGGCGCTGTGGTTCCGGCGCAAGCGGACCACGATCGAGCCGCATCACGACCCGGACGCGCTGATCGTCGAGGGGCCGTATCGCTTCAGCCGCAACCCGATCTACCTCGGGATGCTGGCGATCCTGTCCGGGGCCGTGATCTGGCATGGCGCGTTGAGCGGCGTGGCGCTGCCCGTGGCCTTCGCCGCGATCCTCGAGCGGCGCTTCATCCTGCCCGAGGAAGCCGCGCTGCGCCGGGCCTTCGGGGCGGAGGCGGCGCGCTATCTGGAAAACACGCGGCGATGGCTGTAACGCAGTCTCGCAAAGGCTTGATTGGCGCAGGCGGCTGCGGCGGCCTAGCTATGGCTGGCACGACGACCAGAGGACGGGATTGAACATGCCGGGGAGATTGGCACGGTTCGGGGGCGCGCTTTTGCTGGCCTTCATGGCGGGCGGGGCTGCCGCCGACGAGGCACATGGGCCGGTGGTGGTCGAGCTGTTCACCTCGCAGGGCTGCGCGGCCTGTCCGCCGGCCGATGCGCTGCTCGGTGAACTGGCCCGGCACGAGGACGTGATCGCACTGGCGCTGCACGTCGACTACTGGGATTACATCGGCTGGGAAGATGTCTTCGCCCGGCCGGAATTCACCCAGCGCCAGCACGCCTACGGCCATGCCGCGGGCTCGACCGTGGTCTACACGCCGCAGATGATCGTCGGCGGGCAAGAGCGCGTGGTGGGCGTTCGGCCGATGGCGGTGGCCGAGCTGGTGCAGGCGCATCGCGCCGCGGCCGATGCGGTGGCCCTCAGTGTCGAGCGGCGGGGCGGCGAATACCGGGTCGAGGCGGTGGCGCAGATGCCGCCCCCGCGCCCGGCGATGCTGGTGCAGGTCGTCAGCTACACGCCCCACGCCGAGGTGCAGATCGAGCGCGGCGAGCGCGCGGGCTCGGTCGGGGAGCATTACAACGTCGTCACCTCCTGGCAGGTGGTGGGCGAGTGGGACGGGGCGGCCCCCTTCAGCTTCGCGCTGGTGCCGCGCTCGGATCAGCCCCACGCGGTGATCGTGCAGGAGGTCGGGCCGGGCGCGATCCTGGGGGCCGCCCGGATCGACGCGCGCTGATGCTCACCCCGCCGGCTGAGGAGCCGGCCGCCCGGCCGATTTCCAGCGGCGATGCACCCAGAGCCATTGCTCGGGCCGCGCCCTGACACGGGCGGCAAGGCTGTCGTTCAGCGCCTGTGTCATCGTCTCGGGGTCGGTATGGGGCAGCGGGGCCTCGAGGTGGATGTCGAAATCCAGCCCGTTCGCCAACCGCTCGCCATAGACCGGCACCAGCAGGGCGTCGTATTTCAGCGCCATCTCGGCCGCCGAGAGCGCGGTGCGCGCGGGCTGGCCCATGAAATCCAGCTCGGCCCCGTCGCTGAAATACTGGTCGATCAGCAGCGCCCCCTGTCCGCCGTCGCGCAGGTTCTTGACGAAGGCGGCCAGCCCGCGCCGGTCCCGCGAAAAGGCGGTGCCGCCCACGGCCTCGATCGAGGCGGCGTAATGGGCGTTGGAATAGGGGTTGTTGAAGGGCCGCCACAGCCCGCCCACCGCGTAGCCGCGCAGGTTGAGCGCGGCGCGGATCGCCTGGTGGTTGCCGAAATGCCCCGAGACGAACAGGATCGGGCGGCCCGCCGCGCGGGCCTCTTCGCAAGTGGCGAAGCCGGGGCCGTGGGGCTGCCAGCGGGCGGCGCGGGCCAGCTGCTCGCGCGGCGAGTAGTTCTCGATGGCGGTGCGGCCGAAATTGTCGAGCACGGCGCGCGCGATCTCGCGGCGGCGGGCGGCGGGCATGTCGGGGAAGATCAGGGCCAGGTTCTCTTCGGCCCGCGCGCGGTAGCCGTTGGCGGCCCCAAGCCCTCGCATGATCGCGCCCATCAGCGACAGCCGCGCGCCGTAGGGCAGGCGGCGCGCGCTCCACAACAGCGCCCGCACGGTCCGGTCGACCGTCCAGTCCAGCCATGCGATGCGGCTCTGGGTCATCTCCTCCCCCGGCGTCGGTGCGGCGGCCTGCTGCAGGGCGGTCAGGGCGCTGCCGCCGCCCGCAGGCGGGTTTCGCGGTGCCAGACATAAACCCCGGCCCCCACGATCACAAGCGCACCCAGAAGCGTCCAGCCGTCCGGCACCTCGCCAAAGGCGACAAGCCCCCAGAGCGTCGCAAAGACCACGCCCGCATAGCCGAACGGCGCGACCGCGCCGGCCTCGGCCACCGTGAGCGAGCGGATCAGCAGAAACTGCCCCGCCGCCCCCACGGCCCCAGCGCAAGAAAGAGCGCCGCATCGCCGGGGCCGGGCGTGGTCCAGACCGGCACGGTGAGCAGGCTGGCGGCGATGGTGCCGATGATGGCGGTGTAGAGGAACGAGGTCAGGATCGGCTCATCCCGGCCCAGAAAGCGCGTGGTCAGCGCATAGGACGCGTAGAAGACGCCCCCCAGAAGCGGCAGAAGCGCGGTGAGGGTGAAGATGTCGGACCCCGGCCGGATCACGATCAGCGCGCCTGCAAGCGCCGCCACGATGGCCGCGATGCGCCGCGGGCCCAGCGGCTCGCGCAGCAAGAGCGCCGCGCCGAGCGTCAGAAGCACGGGGTGAACCTGCATCACGGCGGTGGCGGCGGCGATGTCCATCCGCGAGATCGCGGTGAAGAAGGAAAAGGTCGCCGCGAAGAGAAAGGCCGAGCGCAACAGTTGCAGCCCCAGCCGCCGGGTGCGCAGAAGCGGGCCGATGCGCGGGGCAAGCAGGACCGAGACCACCAGCATCATGCCCGCGTAGCGCGCCCAGACCACCTGCATCGGCTCGTAGCGCGCCATCAGCATCTTGGCCGTGGCATCCATCGAGGAAAACAGGAAGATGGCGCAGATCATCATGACGATGCCCTGCGCGGTCGGGGAAAACCGGCTCACATGCGTCGTCCCGTCAGCCCTTCTGGGCCGCCAGCGCCTCGATCTGCGGGCGCAGCCATTCCAGCTGGTAGCCCCATGTCTCGCCCAGCGAGATGATCTCGTCCGTCGGGCGCTGCCCGGCCTGGCCGAGCGCCCAGACGATCGTCGAGCGATTGCCCGAGGCGCAATAGGCGAAGACGGCGCCGTCGGCCCCCTCGATCGCGTCGGCCTGTTCCTCGACATTGTCGAGCGTCAGCTGCCCGCCCACGACGGGGTTGTAGACAAAGCTCAGGCCAGCGGCCTCGGCGGCGGCCTGCATCGCGGCGGCCTGCAGGGGGGGCGGGTTCTCGGCGTCGGGGCGGTTGCAGATCACGGTGGTGATCCCGAGTTCGGCCAGGGCGGCCATGTCGCCCGGCTCGATCTGGGGGGCGACGGCGTAGGTCTCGGTGATCTGGCGCAGGTCCATGGTGCTGGCTCCTTGTGGCGGCTTTGCGCCGCACCATGCCGCAACCGGCGGGGGAGGGAAAGATGGCGTTGATGCAAATCAAGGTTGCGGCCCGCGTCGGGGACTAACCTGGGGAGCAGGCAGCGCGGTGTCATGCCCGCGCGGGCCTGAACAGACCGAACCGACCGCACCAAGGAGACCGACATGCCCGATCTGGCCCTGCGACGTGCGCAGCTCGAGGACCGGCTGCGCTTTCTGGACCTGCGGCTGCGCGAGCTGGACGCCGAGCTCGACAGCCACCAGTCGAAGGATTGGGAGGAATTGGCGACCGAACGCGAGGGCGACGAGACGCTCGAGCAGCTCGGCCAGCGCGGACAGTCGGAAATGGCGCAGATCTGCGCGGCGCTGTCGCGGATGGACGCGGGCGACTACGGGATCTGTGTCACCTGTGGGGCCGAGATCTCGGAAGAGCGACTGGACCTGCTTCCCTTCACGCCGTTCTGCCGGGACTGTGCCCGGTAGCTTTGCCAACCAACCTCCCCGAAAGGAGGTGTGCCCGTGTCCGAGTCCTTTCGTAACACCGACCTCACCCGCCTGATCGAGGCACTTGTCATCACACCCAGCGCGGGGCAGGCCGTGGCCCGCGCCCTGACCGAAAAGGCCGAAGACCGCGCCTCCCGGCAGCTTGTCTCCGAGATGCGCGCGCGCCGGGCCGAAACGGCGCGCCAGCGCGAGATGGACATGGCCGCCGCAAGCCGACGTCAGGGGGCGGAAAGCGATGCCGCCCTGTCGCGCTCACCCTGGGCGCAGTCGCAATAGGCCTGACGCCTCAGCCCGCCGCGCGGTTGCGCGCCATGTCACGCGCCATTTCCAGCGCCGCGATGAAGCTGGTCGGATCGGCGCGGCCCGTGCCCGCGATGTCGAAAGCGGTGCCGTGGTCGGGCGAGGTGCGGATGAAGGGCAGACCAAGGGTCACGTTCACGCCGCCCGCGAAATCCACCGTCTTGATCGGGATCAGCGCCTGGTCGTGATACATGGCGATCGCCGCGTCATAGCGACTGCGGGCCGCGGCGTGGAACATCGTGTCGGCGGAATGCGGGCCGGTCAGGCCGAAGCCCTCGGCCTTCAGCGCCTCGATCACGGGGGCGATCAGCGCGATCTCTTCCTCGCCAATCGCGCCGCCTTCGCCCGCGTGGGGGTTCAGGCCCGCGACCGCGATGCGCGGGCTTTCGATGCCGAAATCGCGGCGCAGCGCCGCGTCGGTGATGCGGATCGTGTCGCTCAGAAGCCGCGTGGTCAGCGCCTCGGGCACGTCCTTCAAGGGAATGTGGATCGTGGCAGGCACCACGCGCAGCTCGGGGCAGGCGAGCATCATCACCACGCGGTCGGCCCCCGCGAGATGCGCCAGGTACTCCGTATGACCGGGATAGGCGAAGCCCGCCCCGTCGATCAGCGCCTTCTTGTGGATCGGCAGGGTGGTCAGCGCCGCGGCCTCGCCGCGCATCACCAGCTCGACCCCGCGGGCGATGGCCGAGATCACGCCGGCCGCGTTCTCGGGCGCAGGCTCTCCGGGCGTCGCGGGGCCGGCGAAGTCATGGGGCAGCACCGGCAGGCCCGAGAGCGTCGCCTGCGCCGTGTCGGCGGGCCGGTCGATGGGGACGGGGCGCACGCCCAGCCCCGACAGGTGGTCGGGGTCGGCGATGACGAAAAAGGGCAGGCGGCTGCCCAGCCGTTGCCACGCCTTGACGGCCAGTTCGGGGCCGACGCCCGCCGGTTC
>JAOARA010000002.1 GCA_025211115.1 Roseicyclus sp.
GCTATGCCGCCCAGCACGGTCGGAGTGTAGCTCAGCCTGGTAGAGCACTGTCTTCGGGAGGCAGGGGTCGGAGGTTCGAATCCTCTCACTCCGACCAGATTTCAACGAAATTTTGTCGGCGCAATGTCGTGCTCGTGGGTTCACTGAACCCTGGAGTGCCAAGCCGCGTGTCGCCTGGCCTTGCATGCTGCGCTCGCGACTCGGCGTGCTGGTCGGCCTGAATCCAGTCATGGCGAGGGATCAGGCGCTTCGACTGGCGGGGCCGTCCCTCTCGGAACCGGATGCCCTGGCGCGACCGCGGCCCGACGCGCCGGTCGATCGGGCACGGCAACCGGCTGGCCCGGATATGCCCTGACAATGACCCGAAGCCCGCTCAGGGCTCTCGACTGCGCAAATCGGCTCGCGCCGCGGCCAGACTCTCGCCAATCTCGCTATACAACCCCGCGTGGCTTGTGCTGGCGCGCCAAGCCAGTGCGATCCGGCGCGGCGTGGCCCCGGACAAGGCCGTGAGCTGAAGGTCATGGCCGCGGACCACGCCACCATCGCGCGCCAGCTCGGGCAGCAGCGTGATGCCCAGCCCTTCCTCCACCATCGCCACCAGCGTGGGCAGGCTGGTCGCCGAAAACGACCCGCTTTCGCCAAGCGCGACACCCGGCATGCTCGACAACGCATGCTGTTGCAGGCAATGCCCGCGCTCCAGCAGCAAAAGCTCCCGCCCCTCCAGGTCCGCGCCCCGAACAAGCGACAGGTTGGCCAGCGGATGCTCTCGCGGGGTCGCAAGGGCATAGCCATCCTCGAAGAGCGGATGGGGGATGATCTGCGGCGGCAACTCATGGGGCAGAGCGATCAGGATGAGATCGAGCCGCCCGTCCACCAGCCCGGCGACAAGCGTCTCGGTCAATTCTTCCCGCAGATAGACCTGCAGGCCGGGGTGCCGCGCCCGGATCATGGGCAATGCATGCGGCAGCAGGAAGGGCCCCACGGTCGGGATGGCCCCCAGGCGCAACACCGTCGTGCCCGCCTGCGCCTCTGCGGCGGCCCGCGCCTCGAAATCGCCGACCCGCGCGAGGATATCGCGCGCCCGCTCGGCGAGGTCGCGGCCAACCGGCGTCATCAGGACGGAATGGGTGGACCGCTCGGCCACCTGCACGCCCAGGCGCGCCTCCATCTCCTTCAGGCCGGTGGACAGCGTCGATTGCGTGACATGGCACAGCTCTGCGGCGCGGGAAAAGTTCCCGGTATCGGCGAGTGCCACGAGAAAGCGCATCTGTCGGAGCGTCGTCATCGGTTATCGAAAAACCAGATCACCATTGTCTTGTAAATCAATTTCCAAGATAGCCGCACGGTCGTTACCTCTGGCGCATCCCAAGCGACACCAAGGAGCGCCAGAGATGAACGCGATCACCCCCACCCAAGCCCCGGCCTTGCCGCGCCTGAACGAGCCGGCACCGGCGTTCGACGCGCTGACCACCCATGGCCGCAAGAGCCTGTCCGACTACCGCGGCAAGTGGCTGGTTCTGTTCTCGCACCCCGCCGATTTCACGCCCGTCTGCACCACGGAATTCATGGCCTTCGCCCGCCGGTCGGATGACTTCGCCGCGCTCAACACCGAGCTTCTGGGCCTGTCGATCGACAGCCATTACGCGCATATCGCCTGGGTCCGCTCGATCAAGGCCAGCTTCGGCGTCGACATCAGCTTCCCCATCATCGCCGATCTCGACATGGCCGTGGCGCAGGCCTACGGCATGATCCAGCCCGGTGCGTCGGATACGCAGGCCGTGCGCGCGACCTTCGTGATCGACCCCGAGGGCGTGCTGCGCGCGATGGTCTATTACCCGATGACAAACGGCCGTTCGGTCGACGAAATCCACCGCCTGCTGGTCGCGTTGCAGACTTCGGAGACGCACAAGGTCGCCACGCCCGAGAACTGGCACCCCGGCCAGGACGTGATCGTGCCCACCCCGCAGACCACAGAGGCCGCCGAGGCCCGCATGGCCGAGGGGTTTGACACCGCCGATTGGTATTTCTCCACCCGTGCGCTGTGACATGCGCCCCATTCTGAAAGGGTCCACCATGAACCTTGCGTCCCTCACGCTCGCGGCCCTGCTTGCCGCATCCCCCGCGCTGGCCCAGCAAGGCCAGCCGGGCGCCCATTTCATCGAAAGCTGGGATGGCGACATGGACGGCGCCGTCACCGTCGCGGAGGCCACCGCCCGCCGCGGTGACGTGTTCTTCATGTTCGACGCCAACGAGGACGGGCTGATCGACGCCGGGGAATACGTCGCCTTCGACGAAACCCGCGCCCGTGACATGGAGGGCCAGGGCGGCCACGGCCAGGGCGCGATGCGCCGGGCCGACGAGGGGATGACGCTGCTGTTCAACGATGTCGATGCCGATGGCGCGGTCAGCCGCGAGGAGTTCCTCGGGCAGGTTCCGGCCTGGATCGCGCTGATGGATAGGGACGGCGACGGGGTCGTCACCACCGCCGATTTCGGCCCCGACCGGGGCTGATCCCATGACGGGCCGGTGCGCCCGCGTGCGGGGGCGCTCAGGCCGGTTCGATCTCGAGAATGCGGGCAAGGCCCGCGTTCTCTTCGACGAGATCGGCCAGCGTGACGTCGTCGAGCGTGGCGAAGAACGCCTCGAGCGCACGGCCGATGGACCCGCTGAGGCGGCAGCAGGACGACAGCGGGCAGGTGTTGGTTTGCCGGTCGAAGCATTCCGCCAGGGGCATGCCGCCCTCGAACAGGCGGAACACCTTGCCGACCGAGATATCCTCGGGCGCAAGGCGCAGTTTCAGCCCGCCGTTCCGGCCCCGAACCGTGGTCAGGAAGCCGAGCCGCCCGAGCTGGTTGATCACGACGGCCAGATGCGCCTCGGACGCGTTCACGGTCCGGGCCAGGTCATGCTTGCGCAGCACCTGTCCACGGTTCACCGCGCAGGCCATCAGAACCCGCATCGCCAGGTTGGTCTTGGTCGTCAGCCGCATTCAGGCCCCCGTTCCTGCCCATGCCCCGGAATGGACCATCGGCCTGCGCGGAACATTGACCCTGATCAATCCGCCGCTCCGCATCGCGCGATAATGTATATTCAAGATGCGACGTTCTAGCAAGAAACCCCCAGACCCGGCGCAGGCGCGGCTCGCCCGTGCCATCGCGCCTGAGGCGGACGGCATCCGCCGGGCCGCCGCCTTGAGCGTGGCCGCGGGCCTGGCCTGGCCCATCATGGCGGCCGCGGTGGCCATCGTCTTCGGGCGACTGGTCGAGGGGCAGGCCACGCCCGAGACGATCCGCGCGCTGACCGGCCTGTTCCTGGCGGCAGGCGCGCTGCGTATCGGGGCCACCCACCTGGCGGCCGCGCAGCTCGACCGGGCCGCCGACCGCATCCTTGCCCGTGAACGCGCCGCTCTCCTGACTTCGCAGGACCGCCTTGCGCCGCGGGCCGCGCGCGCGACATCGGCCGCCACGGCGGCCATGCTGACCGACAAGCTGCCGCTTCTGCGGCCCGCCATCCTGCGCCACCGGCCCGCCGCCCTGCGGGCCACGATCCTGCCGGTGGCCTACCTTGCTCTCGCCTTGCCGTTCTCCTGGGCCGTGGCCCTGATCCTCGCCGTGGCGGGGCCCTTGATTCCCGTTTTCATGGCGCTTGTCGGCATGGCCGCACGCGAGGCGAGC
>JAOARA010000120.1 GCA_025211115.1 Roseicyclus sp.
GAACCGGCGCGGTCGCGGGCGTGCCGGACGCGGCGCGCGGCTGGCTTGCGCTTGCCGGACCCGGCCCGTCGCCCGCCCCAGAAGCGGGGCCCGCGGGCAGGCCCGTGGCCAGCATCCGCGACAGCGCGAGCTGCAGGTCCGAGGCCCCGGCCGTGATCGCGGCAACCGTCGCCTCGTCGCCCGCGCGCAGCGCGTCGAGCAGCGCGGTGGTCGCCTGCGAGCCAGCGGCGCGCGTGGTTTCATGCTCGGCGGCAAGCTGCGCCGCCATCTCGGCGAGCCGGGCGTCGAGCGTGTCCTGCAGTTGCAGCGTGCAGGCATCGACGCCATCCCCCAGCGCCGCGGCGCTGTCGGTCATCGCGGCCACGGCCTCGAGCTGGGTATCGAGATCGCCGACCCGCGTGGTGAAGACCGCCAGCGCCTCGATCTGGGCGGCTGTGGCGATGCGCATGTCGTCAAGCGCGCGCAGGTGAAACAGCGCGCCAAGGCCCAGCACCGAGACCGAGCCGACCAGGCAGCCGATCAGCAGCGGCCCGGTGCGGCCCGCGGCCTTGTCGAGCCGGGCCAGCGCGCCTTCGGCGCTGCGGCGCAGGGTCTGGGCTTCGCCCGCGGCGTCGGTCGCGGCTTCGGCGGCCTCGAGCGCAAGGCGCAGGGCGTCGGGGCTGGCGGGGTCCGGGGTGTCGGTCATCGGGCTCTGCGGGTGATGTGTCGCCCCGCGGGTGCAGGTTCCGTGCCAATCCGCCGCGTGGGACGCGCGGACAGGGACGTTACCGGCCTGGGCTACATTGTTCCGGGGCGGTGCCGTTACCTACCAGACACCACCACCCATCTGCCGGAGTTTCCCCCCGTGAGCCGAATGACCGATGTCCACCGCGAAGCCGCCAAACCCGCCATCGTCCAGCTGTGCCCGTCCTGCGCGGTGAACGCGCCCTTCGCGCGGGCCGAGATCGGCGACGTCACCTACGAGGTCGCCGAGATGATCGACGCCGCCGACCGGCTGGCCTTTCGCCAACTCGGGTCCGAGGACTGGATGAGCCTGAGCCGCACGCTCGAGGATGGCTGGTCGCGCATCTGCGCCGATATCCTCAACACCGATCCCGAGAACCTGCGGCATTTCCTGACAACCCACGCGGTGCGCACGCGCGGCTGGTATCGCAACGGCGAGTCCATCGTCTTCGACACGCTGGGCGTGATCTGGGCGGTGCGGCGCGTCAACGACCGCCGCGCCGAGGTGATCTTCGACGGCGTCGGCCCGCGCAGCGCCGACCCGTCGGTGGCCACCCATCCCGACCTGCGCGAGCAGGCCATCGAGGTGCTGATCGCGGCTTTCCCCGACCTGCGGCAGCGTTTCGCCACCGCGGTGGATCAATGGGCGGTGCGGCTGGCCAGCGGCGCGCGCGTCACCCCCGTTCTCTGAACCAGGCCGCCGCGGCGGCGATCTGGAACCGCAGCGCGCCTGCGCCCGCCGCGATGGCGCAGGCCCCAAGCGCCAGCGCGCGCGCGCCCTCCGCCTCGAGCGCCGCATCGGCAAGGCCGAGGGCGGCGGCGGCGAAACACAGGGTGGAGATCATGGCGCCGGTGGTCATGCCGCCGTCGCGCTTGGTGGGTCGGATCATCGGTCTTGTCCTTTCTGCCCGCGGCGGGGCCTGTCGCGCCGCTCGGGGCGGCCGTTCGCGTCGAAACGCAGGAAGTCGGGCAGGTCGATCTCGGGCATCTCCTCGGCCATGCCGTGCTCGATCCGCCATACATGGGCGAGAAGCGTGGCCACCGCGGCATAGAGATCCACGGGGATCTCGTCGCCGATGCGGCCGGTGAAATAGAGCGCGCGCGCCAGCGGCGGGGCGGACAGCATCGTGACGGCATGCTTGCGCCCGGCGCTGCGGATGTCGCGGGCGACCACGTCGCGCCCCATGGCAAGGATCACCGGCGCGCCCGAATGGCCCGGCTCGTATTTCAGCGCGACGGCGAAATGCTGCGGGTTGGTCACGATGGCCGTGGCCTCGCCCACGCGGTCGACCGAGGCGCGCTCGGCGGCGCGGCGCGCGGCCTGGTATTGCAGGCTGCGGATGCGGCCCTTCTGTTCGGGCGAGCCTTCGCTGTCCTTCATCTCCTGCTTCAGATCCTGCCGCGACATCTTGAGCGAGGTGGTGTGCTGGTGGATCTGCCAGAACAGGTCAATCGCCCCGATCCCGGCCAGCACCAGCGTCAGCGCGCCGAGAACCCGCATCAGCGCCGCACCGAAGACGGCAAGCGCGTCGCCCGTCGCCATGCCCGCCGTTCGGTCGCGCGCGGGGACCATGCCGTAGAGCGCCATCGCGCCCGCGCCGATCAGCAGCGCGACCTTGAGGATCGCCTTGGCGAGCTCCACCAGCGCCTGCATCGAGACCATGCGCTTGAGCCCCTTGAGCGGGGCGAGCTTGTACCAATTCGGTGCCATGGCCTTGGGCGAAAAGGCGATGCCGCCGATCGACAGCTGCGTGCCGACCGCGATGGCGACGAAGGGCAGGCCCACGACCAGCCCCGCAAGCATCACCGTGCGCAGCGC
>JAOARA010000121.1 GCA_025211115.1 Roseicyclus sp.
AGTTCGATGGCCGCTCGGTCACCGGCTACAAGGGCGACACGGTCGCCTCGGCGCTGCTGGGCAAGGGCGTGCGGCTGATGGGCCGGTCCTTCAAGTATCACCGCCCGCGCGGTGTGCTGACCGCCGGATCGGAAGAGCCCAACGCGCTGCTGGAGGTGGGCAAGGGCGCCGCGATGCCGCCCAACACGCGCGCCACGGTGCAGGAGATCTACAGCGGGCTGACCGTGCAGAGCCAGAACCGCATCGGCCCGCTCGACCGCGATCTTCTGTCGATCAACGATGCGCTTTGGCCCTTCCTGAGCGCGGGGTTCTACTACAAGACCTTCATGTGGCCGCGCGCCTTCTGGGAGAAGCTCTACGAGCCGGTGATCCGGCGCGCCGCGGGGCTGGGCCAGATCACGCGCGAGGGCAGCCCCGAGCGGCACGAAAAGGCATTCGCCTTTTGCGATGTGCTGGTGATCGGCGGCGGCCCTGCCGGGCTGATGGCGGCGCTGACCGCGGCCAAGGGCGGGGCGGATGTCATTCTTGCGGAGGAAACGCCCGAGCTCGGCGGGCGGCTCCTGTCGGACGGGCAGGAGATCGACGGCACGCCCGCGGCCTATTGGGTCGAGGATATCGTGAAGGAGCTTCAGGCCACGGGCCGGGTGCGGGTGATGACCCGGACCACGGTGACCGGTGCCTATGACGACGGCAGCTATGGCGCGCTGGAGCGCGTGGCCCGCCATGTGGCCCCCGCCGATGACCTGCCGCCGGAATGCTTCTGGCGCATCCGCGCGCGGCAGGCGGTGCTGGCGGCGGGCGCGCATGAGCGGCCCATCGCCTTTCCGATGAACGACCGGCCCGGCATCATGCTGGCCGGTGCGGTGCGCACCTACCTCAACCGCTACGGCGTTTCGCCGGGGCGCAACGTGGCGATCTTCGCCACAAACGACGATGCGCATCGGACGGCGGTGGAACTGATGGACGCGGGCGTGAAGGTCGCCGCCGTCATCGACAGCCGCACCGGCGTGACCGCGAAAGGCGATTACCGCCTGATCGAGGGCGGGCAGGTCATCGGCACCAAGGGGCGGCAGGGGCTGCGGCAGATCACCTACCGCGCGGGCAGCCGGACGGATACGCTGATCACCGATTGCCTTGCGATGTCGGGCGGCTGGAACCCGGCGGTTCACCTGACCTGCCACCTTGGCGCGCGGCCGGTCTGGGATGCGGAGCGCAAGATGTTCCTGCCCGCGCCGGGTGCCGTGCCGGGGCTGACGCCCGCGGGCAGCTGCAACGGGGCGATGTCGACGGCGGCCTGCCTGTCCGAGGGGTTCGAGGCCGGCAAGGCCGCGCTGGCGGCGCTGGGGCGGCCCGCGCCGCAGGGCGTAAGCCTGCCCGAGGCCGAGGATGATCCGGGCCGCGCGCAGGCGCTGTGGTATGTCGAGGGCAAGGGGCGCGCCTGGCTCGATTTCGCCAATGACGTCACGACCAAGGACGTGAAGCTGGCCGCCGCCGAGGGCTATGCCTCGGTCGAGCACATGAAACGCTACACGACGCAGGGGATGGCGCCCGACCAGGGCAAAAGCTCGAACATCAACGCGCTCGCGCTGCTGGCCGACAGTACCGGGCGCGGCATCCCCGAGACGGGGACGACGACCTATCGCCCGCCCTTCATTCCCGTGACCATGGGCGCGATGGGGGCCTTTGCCGAGGGGCACGGTTTCGCGCCCGAGCGACGCACGACCAGCGACGCGGCGGCGCGCGGGCGCGGTGCGCCGATGATCGAGGCGGGGCTGTGGTTCCGCCCCTCCTACTTCCCCGCGCCCGGCGAGACGACATGGCGCGAGGCCTGCGACCGCGAGGTCGCCATGGTGCGCAATGCCGTGGGGGTCGTGGATGTCTCGACGCTGGGCAAGATCGACATCCAGGGGCCGGACGCCGGGGCCTTTCTCGATTTCGTCTACACCAACATGTTCTCGACCCTGAAGGTCGGGCGCGCGCGTTATGGCCTGATGCTGCGCGAGGACGGGCATGTCATGGACGACGGCACCACTGCGCGGCTGGGCGAGCATCACTACGTGATGACCACCACGACCGCCGCTGCCGGTCAGGTGATGGCGCACCTGGAATTCGTGGCGCAGGGCCTGCGGCCCGATTTCGACGTGCGGATCATCTCGGCGACGGAACAATGGGCGCAGTTCTCCGTCGCGGGGCCGCTGTCGCGGGAGGTGTTGAACGGGGTTCTGGACCAGCCCATCGACGACGAGAGCTTTCCCTTCATGGCCTGTGGCGCGGTGAAGGTTCACGGGGTGAACGGGCGGCTCTTCCGCATCTCGTTCTCGGGCGAACATGCCTACGAGGTCGCCGTGCCCGCGCGCTACGGCGATGCGCTCTATCGTGACCTTGTCGCGCGGGCCGAGGCGCTGGGGGGCGGGGCCTACGGGATGGAGGCGCTGAACGTCCTTCGGATCGAAAAGGGCTTCATCACCCATTCCGAGATCCACGGCCGCGTCACCGCCTATGACATCGGCATGCAACGCATGCTGTCGGCGAAAAAGGATTTCGTCGGCAAGGCCGCCGCCGCGCGGCCCGGCCTGCTGGAACCCGGACGCGAGCGGCTGGTGGGCTTGCGACCGGTGGACCCGGAGGGCCGCCTGACCGCCGGGGCGCGGCTGTTCAAGGAGGGCGACCCGCACACCCGCGTGCATGACCAGGGCTATGTCACCTCGGTCGGGTATTCGCCGACGCTGGGGCAGATGATCGGGCTGGGGTTCCTGCGGCACGGCCCCGAATGCGAGGGGCAGGAGATCGTGATGGTGGATCACCTGCGCAAGGTGAAGACGCGGGTGCAGGTGGTGAACCCGGTCTTCTTCGACCCGGACGGAGGGCGCGCCCGTGGCTGAGTTGATGGCGAAATCCCCGGCCCATGGCCTGACCCCGGTGGCTGTGGGCGGCGTGACCCTGAGCGAGGCGCCGATGCGCCCGGTCTGGGCGGTGATGCCCTGGCGCGGCAAGGGCGCGGCGCTGTCGAAGGCGCTGGAACAGGCGCATGGCGTGGGCTTTCCCGAGCCGGGCGCGCTGATCACGGCGGGCGAGGTCGGCATCGCGTGGAGCGGGCTCGACCAGGCGTTCCTGATGGGTGTGGAGCCGGATGCGGCGCTGGCCGCACATGCCGCGCTGACCGATCAGTCGGATGCCTGGACGCAGCTGGTTTTGGAGGGGGCGGCGGTGCGCGACGTGCTGGCGCGCTGGGTGCCGGTGGACCTGTCCGCGGCGGCCTGCCCGCCGGGTTCGGCGCGGCGCACGCTGGTGGGGCACATGTCGGCGCTGATCCTGCATCCGGGCGGCGACCGGTTCGAGGTGCTGGTCTTCCGCTCGATGGCGGGCACGGCGGTTCACGAATTGACCCGCGCGATGCGCGCGGTGGCGGCGCGCGGGGCGCTCTGAGCTCAGATGTCGCCGTGGGGGCGGACGCCCCGCATCCCCATCGCGGCCTCGGCGATGGCGGCCATGTCGGCGGCCAGGTCGGGCTGCCCGTAGGCCCCGTCGAAGGCGCGGCGCGACCAGGTGCGGTGGGCGTTGCGAAGCTGCGTGTCCGTGAACTCGCGCGGGTCGGCGAACATCGCAAGCCGGCGCGCGACGGTGGCCTCGTCGAAGCTGCGGATCTGCCCCTCGGTCAGCCGCGCGAGCGCGAGGGCCTCGGCGCTCGGGGGGGCGGCGCGCGGGGCGGAGTGCGTGCCGGGTGTCATGAGATAGGACGACATCGCAATGACGCTGGCCGCGGCCGCGAGGACAAAGCCCTTGCGGGTCGAGGCCGCGCCGCGTTCGGCTGACCAGAAGCTTCGTAACGCTGCCAACATCCCGCTGGTTCCCCCGGTTTTCCTGCGGGATGCCACGAGACTTTGACGGGATTTCGACGAAACCGCGCAGGCCGCGCGGCGTTTCATCCCCAGAGTTACCCATAGCTTTCGCACGCGCCCCGCTGGACAGCCCCGCCGCGCCCTCCGATATTGCGGGCATGAGCCTGCCCCCCGGATTCCTTGACGAGTTGCGCAACCGAGTCTCGATCTCGCAGGTCGCTGGCCGCAAGGTGATCTGGGACACGCGCAAGTCGAACCAGGCCAAGGGCGACCTCTGGGCCCCCTGCCCCTTTCACCAGGAAAAGACCGCAAGCTTTCACGTCGACGACCGGAAGGGCTTTTACTACTGCTTCGGCTGCCACGCGAAGGGCGACGCGATCCGCTTCGTGCAGGAAACCGAGAATGTCGGTTTCATGGAAGCCGTCGAGATCATCGCCGGCGAGGCCGGGATGCAGATGCCCGCGCGCGACCCGCAGGCCGCGCAGAAGGCCGACCGCAACACCGAGCTTGCCAAGGCGACCGAGGCCGCGGTCGCGCATTTCCGCCTGCAGCTGAAGACGCAGGGCGCGACGGCGGCGCGCGCCTATCTCGACCGGCGGGGGCTGGACCCGGCCACGCTGGACCGGTTCGAGATCGGCTTCGCGCCCGATGCCTGGCAGGGGCTGTGGGACGCGCTGAAGGCCAAGGGCTTTGCCGACGAGCTGCTGCTCGAGGCCGGCCTGGCCAAGCCCAGCCAGAAGGGCGGCAAGCCCTATGACACGTTCCGCGGGCGGATCATGTTCCCGATCCGCGACCCGCGCGGGCGCTGCATCGGCTTCGGCGGGCGGGCGATGGACCCGAACGACAACGCCAAGTATCTGAATTCGCCCGAGACGCCGCTCTTCGACAAGGGCCGCACGCTCTACAACCACGGCCCCGCGCGCGAGGCTGCGGGCAAGGGGCAGCCGCTGATCGTGGCCGAGGGCTACATGGACGTGATCGCGCTGGTGCGCGGCGGTTTCGAGGCGGCGGTGGCGCCGCTGGGCACAGCGATCACCGAGGATCAGCTGCGCCTGTTGTGGCGGATCGCGGACGAGCCGATCATCGCGCTGGACGGCGACAAGGCGGGCCTGCGCGCCGCGATGCGGCTGGTGGACCTTGCCATGCCGATGCTGGAGGCGGGCAAGACGCTGCGCTTTTGCATCCTGCCCGAGGGGCAGGACCCCGACGACCTGCTCAAGGCCAAGGGCCCCGAGGCGATGCGCGCGTTGCTGGACGGCGCGGAACCGCTGGTGCGGATGCTGTGGCGGCGCGAGACCGAGGGCCGCGTCTTCGACACGCCGGAACGGCGCGCGGCGCTGGACCGGAGCCTGCGGCAGGCGATCTCGCGCATCCCCGACCAGGGGCTGAAACGCCACTACGGCGAGGCGCTGGCCGAGCTGCGCCGCACGTTGTTCCGCCCGCAACAGGCCCCGTCGCGCCCTGAGCGCGGACGCTGGACACCGGGCCGCGGCCGCGGCTTTGCCGAGGCGCAGATGCCGCTGGCCGAAACGCGCAGTTCGGCGCTTGGTTCGGGGGCGCTGACGGCGGATGACCTGCGGGTGACGCTGATCCTGGCCACGCTGTGCCGCTATCCCGCGCTGGTCGCGCGTTTCGAAAGCGACCTCGACCGGCTGCGGCCGCGGCATCCCGATCACGCCGCCCTGGCCGACCTGTTGCTGCGCACCGAGGCGGCCGACGCCGACGAGATCGCGCGGGCCTGTGCGGAGAGCGGCCTTGGACCGGCCCTTGAAAGCCTGTCCGGAATGGCCCATCTGCGCATCACGCCCATCCTCACCGCGGCCCCCGCACCGGAAAAGGCCGCAACCACGCTCACCGAGGAGTTCGCCAAGTATCACGCCGCCCGCGCCATGGAGGCCGAGATGTCCGAGGCGCTGGAGGATCTCGAGGGCCTCGAAGAGGGCGATCCGCGCCTCGTGCGGCGCCTGAACCATGCCGTGCAACGCCGGATCAGGGCGGGCCAGCCCGGCACCGGAGAGACGACAAGCGCCGTCAGCGAAGACACAACCGCGCTGTCGCAGGGGTTGCGTGCCTTGATAGAGGCGCGCGTCTGGGAGAAGAAAAGCCGCTGAGCGCCCTATGCGAATCAGTGATTCGCGCTACATAAGTTTCAAACGCAACGGTTCGGCCCGGTTTCGCGCCCCGGTTGCACCGCCGCCACGCTACGCCAAAGGACACTTGCCCATGGCCAAAGACACCGACGATCGCAAGCAGCAGGACGGTGACGAGCCGGAGATCGGCCTCGACATGAGCCAGTCCGCGGTCAAGAAGATGATCGCCGAGGCCCGTGCCCGAGGCTACATCACCTACGACCAGCTCAACACCGTGCTGCCGCCCGAACAGGTGTCCTCCGAACAGATCCAAGACGTGATGTCGATGCTGTCGGAGATGGGCATCAACGTGATCGAGGATGACGAGGCCGACGAGGATGGCGACGGGCCGAAGGGGTCGACCGAGGTGGTCGAGACCTCGACCTCGCGCGAGGTGGCCGTCGCGCAGACCGAGACCGAGAAGCTGGACCGCACCGATGACCCGGTGCGGATGTACCTGCGCGAGATGGGCTCGGTCGAGTTGCTCAGCCGCGAGGGCGAGATCGCCATCGCCAAGCGGATCGAGGCCGGCCGCAACACGATGATCGCGGGGCTGTGCGAAAGCCCGCTGACCTTCCAGGCGATCACGATCTGGCGCGACGAACTTCTCGACGAGGACATCCTGCTGCGCGACGTGATCGACCTCGACGCGACCTTCGGACGCGCGATGGGCGACGAGGAGGACGAGCCGGTCGTCGCACCGGTGGCGACCGAGGGCGCCGAGACCACGCGCAGCGGCAGCAATGGCGGTGCCAACGAGCCCGAGCTGGACGCGGACGGCAACCCGATCGCGCGCGAGGATGACGAGGACGAGGACGAGCAGGCCAACATGAGCCTTGCCGCCATGGAGGCGGCGCTGAAGCCGCGCGTCCTCGAGACGCTGGACCGGATCGCGGCGGATTACACCAAGCTCGCCGAAATGCAGGACAAGCGCATCTCGGCCACGCTGAACAAGGACAGCAGCTTTTCGGTCGCCGATGAGACGATGTATCAGAAGCTGCGCTCGGAGATCGTCGAGCTGGTCAACGAGCTGCACCTGCACAACAACCGCATCGAGGCGCTGATCGACCAGCTTTACGGGATCAACCGCCGGATCATGTCGATCGACAGCGGCATGGTGAAGCTGGCCGACCAGGCCCGCATCAACCGCCGCGAGTTCATCGACGAATACCGCGGCCACGAGCTTGACCCCAACTGGGTCGAGAAGATGACCGAGAAATCCGGCCGCGGCTGGCAGGCGCTGATGGAACGCTCGCGCGACAAGGTCGAGGAGCTGCGCAACGACATGGCGCAGGTCGGCCAGTATGTCGGCCTCGACATCAGCGAGTTTCGCCGGATCGTGAACCAGGTCCAGAAGGGCGAGAAGGAAGCGCGGCAGGCGAAGAAGGAAATGGTCGAGGCGAACCTGCGCCTCGTGATCTCCATCGCCAAGAAATACACCAACCGCGGGCTGCAGTTCCTCGACCTGATCCAGGAAGGCAACATCGGCCTGATGAAGGCCGTGGACAAGTTCGAGTATCGCCGCGGCTACAAGTTCAGCACTTACGCGACCTGGTGGATCCGGCAGGCGATCACCCGCTCCATCGCCGACCAGGCGCGCACGATCCGCATCCCGGTCCACATGATCGAGACGATCAACAAGCTGGTGCGGACGGGCCGCCAGATGCTGCACGAGATCGGCCGGGAGCCGACGCCGGAAGAGCTGGCCGAGAAGCTCCAGATGCCGCTGGAAAAGGTCCGCAAGGTGATGAAGATCGCCAAGGAGCCGATTTCGCTGGAAACGCCCATCGGCGACGAGGAAGACAGCCAGCTGGGCGATTTCATCGAGGACAAGAACGCGGTCCTGCCGCTGGATTCGGCCATCCAGGAGAACCTGAAAGAGACGACGACGCGGGTTCTGGCCTCGCTCACCCCGCGCGAGGAGCGCGTGTTGCGCATGCGCTTCGGCATCGGGATGAACACCGACCACACGCTCGAGGAAGTGGGCCAGCAGTTCAGCGTGACCCGCGAGCGCATCCGCCAGATCGAGGCCAAGGCGCTGCGCAAGCTGAAGCACCCGAGCCGGTCGCGGAAGCTGCGGAGTTTCCTGGATCAGTAAGCTGGGCAAGCCTGCCCGACACACCGGCGCGGTGGGCGGCGACGCCCACCCTACGGAGCGCGACAGATGACCCTCCTCCGCCGTCTTCTCGACGCCCTCCCCCTCAGCGTCCTCGTGATCGCCAGCCTGACCCTCGGCCTCGCGCCCTTCGTGCCCGAACCCCATATCTGGGAGAAGCTGAAGATGCTCGCGGCGGGAACACTGACCCAGCCCATCGACATCTTCGATCTCGCCATGCACGGGCTGCCCTGGCTGCTTCTGCTGCTCAAGCTGACGGTGGGACGGCCAGCACGCGATTGACGCCTGCCCTTTTCGGGCGGACCCCGGCCCGCTACCTTTGCCCAAAGCGACCAACCCGGAGGCGCGCATGTCGA
Organism: Roseicyclus sp.; assembly: GCA_025211115.1. GTDB lineage: Bacteria > Pseudomonadota > Alphaproteobacteria > Rhodobacterales > Rhodobacteraceae > Roseicyclus. The sequence goes on from JAOARA010000121.1 coordinate 8,441, forward strand.
TCTTTTCCAAGCTCTTCGGTGGCGGCAAACCCGCGAAGGAACCCGAGCTTTACAAGGAGTTCCGCATCTTCCCCGAACCGCAATCGGGCAGCGGCGGCTACAGGCTGGCCGCGCGGATCGAGAAGGAAGCGGACGGCGAGACCAAGACCCACCAGATGATCCGCGCCGACCAGATCCGATGCGGAAGAGGCCGAGGCGTTCTCCATCCGCAAGGCCAAGCAGCTGATCGACGAACAGGGCGAGCGGCTGTTCGGTTGACCCCCGCTACCGCCGCAACCGCGCCAGCATGTCGGCCGCCGCCGCATCGGGCGTCAGGTGCCCGCCCGCGACGCTCTCGGCCATCTCGGCCATGGCCGTGCGGATCGCCGGATCGGTCCTGAGCCGCGACAGAAGGCCCGCGCGGACCTCCTCCTCGAACCAATGCGCGGCCTGTTCCGCGCGGCGGCGGTCCCACCAGCCGTGATCCTTGCGCCAGCGCGCGAGCGTCTGCATCTCGGCCCAGGCCCCCTCAAGCCCGTCGCCCGACACGGCCGAGACCGGCAGCGCCTTGGGAAACCCCTCGGGGTCTTGCGGGCGTTTGCGGAGCAGGCGCAGCGCGCCCGCGTAATCGGCGACGGTGCGGGTCGCGGCCGGTTTCAGGTCGCCATCGGCCTTGTTCACGAGGATCAGGTCGGCGATCTCCATGATCCCGCGTTTGACGCCCTGCAACTCGTCGCCCCCCGCGGGCGCGAGCAGCAGGATGAAGAGGTCGCACATCTCGGCGACCATGGTCTCGGACTGGCCGACGCCCACCGTCTCGACCAGCACCACGTCAAAGCCCGCCGCCTCGCAGAGCGCCACCGCCTCGCGCGTGCGGCGCGCGACGCCGCCGAGGTGCGAGGACGAAGGCGAGGGCCGGATGAAGGCCGCGCGCTCGCGGCTGAGGCGTTCCATCCGCGTCTTGTCGCCGAGGATCGAGCCGCCCGAGCGCGAGGAGGAGGGATCGACCGCCAGCACGGCGACCTTCAGCCCGGCCTCGACCAGCGCCATGCCGAAGGCCTCGATGAAGGTGGATTTGCCCACGCCCGGCGTGCCCGACAGGCCGATGCGCAGCGCCTGTCGCCCGTGGCCGCGCAAGCCGTCGACCAGGGCCGTCGCCTGCGCGCGGTGATCGGGGCGGGTGCTTTCCACCAGCGTCACGGCGCGGGCCAACGCCCGGCGGTCTCCGGCCAGGATGCGGGGGGCAAGGTCGTCGGGGGGCGTGGCATCCGTCATGGAAGGGTCGTCTTTCCTGCCTAGGGTCCGGCGCAAGCGGGCCGTCGTGCCGTGCCGGTCCCGCTATCTGCCCCGGTCCGGTCGGGGCTGTCCAGTGCCAGCGCCGAGGTCCGATGCCGCGCCCCCTGCTCCTGCCGCTTGCCTGCGCGCTTGCCATTGTGCTGCCCCTCGCGGGCCGCGCCGAGGTCGAGACCCGCTTCGACGTGCTGCTGCGCGGGCTGAGGGTGGCCGAGATCACGCTGGTCGCGCGCGATGACGGCAGGGCCTATGCATTGGCCGGGCAGGTGCGCGCCACGGGCCTCGTGGGGGCCGTCGCGCGGGTGCGTTTCGACCTGCAGGCCGAGGGGCTGTGGGAGAGCGGCGTGCCGCGGCCGCGGCGCTATGTCGAGGATGTCGACACCGGGCGCCGTGCCTCCCGCGTCGAGCTGCGCTTCGCCAACGGGTTGCCCCGCGTCGCGTGGCAAGACCCCGCACCGTCCCCCGAGGCGGTGCCGCCCGCGCAGGCGCGGGGGCATGCCGATCCCTTGTCGGCGCTGTGGCGGCTGGCGCGCGGCGGGGCGCGTGCCGAGGTCTGCGGCTTTTCCCTGCCCGTCTACGACGGGGCGCGGCGGTCGGAGCTGTCCGTCGCACCCGCGACCGCCCCTGCCGAGTGCAGCGGTCGCTACACGCGGTTGGCGGGGTTCCCGCCCGAGGACATGGCCGAGCGGCGTGACTTTCCCTTCACCGCGCGCTTCGCCGAGGTGGATGGCGCTTTCGTGTTGACGCAGGTCGAGGCGACGTCTCTCCTTGGGCCGATCCGCATCGTGAGACGAGACTGACCCCACCTTGACCCTGCCCATCGACGATATCCTGCCCGCGCTGGTCGCGGCGCTGGCGGCCCATGGCCGCGCCGTGCTTCAGGCCCCGCCGGGGGCGGGCAAGACCACGGGCCTTCCGCCCGCCCTCCTGCCCCATGTGACGGGCCGCATCGTGATGCTTGAGCCGCGCAGGCTGGCCGCGCGCGCCGCCGCCGAGCGCATGGCCGAGGTCATGGGCGAAGAGGTGGGCCAGACCGTCGGCTACCGCATCCGCGGCGAGCGCGCGGTGTCGGAGGCGACGCGGCTCGAGGTGGTGTCCGCGGGCCTCCTGTCGCGGATGCTGCAGGACGACCCCGAGTTGCCGGGTGTCGCCTGCGTGATCTTCGACGAGTTCCACGAACGCTCGCTGAACGCCGATCTCGGCCTCGCGCTGGCATGGGAGGTGCGGCAGGCGCTGCGCCCGGACCTGTGGCTGGTGGTGATGTCGGCCACGCTGGATGCAGGGCCGGTGGCGGCCCTGATGGAGGATGCGCCGCTGCTCACCTCCGAAGGGCGGGCCTTTCCGGTCGAGACGCGGCACCTCGAGCGGCCCGTGCCGCAAGGCGCGCGGTTCGAGGCCGAGGTCGCCGAACTGGTGCTGCGCGCGCTGGGAGAGGCCGAGGGCGGTTGCCTCGTCTTCCTGCCCGGCGAGGGGGAGATCCGGCGCGTGGCCGCAAGGCTCGAGGGGCGGCTGCCGGGCGATGTGCAGCTGCACAGGCTTTACGGCGCGATGAAGATCGCCGATCAGCGCGCCGCCATTCGCCCTGCGACCGGGGCGCGCAAGCTGGTGCTGGCCACCGCCATCGCGGAAACCTCGCTGACCATCGAGGATGTGCGGATCGTGGTCGATGCGGGCCGCGCGCGGCGGGCGCGGTTCGATCCCGGCTCGGGCATGTCGCGGCTGGTGACCGACCCCGTCAGCCGGGCCGAGGCCGACCAGAGGCGCGGCCGCGCGGGCCGGGTCGCGCCCGGCGTCTGCTACCAGATGTGGACCAAGGGGGCCGAGGGCGCCCTGCCCGCCTTCCCCCCCGCCGAGATCGAGGCGACGGACCTTGCGGGCCTTGCGCTGGAACTGGCGCTGTGGGGCGGGGCCGAGGGGCTGGCCTTCCTCACGCCCCCGCCCGAGGGGGCCTTGGCCGAGGCCCGCGTGCTGCTGGCCGATCTGGGGGCGCTGGATGACGCGGGGCGGATCACCGCCCATGGCCGCGCGCTGGCGCGCCTGCCGCTGCATCCGCGGCTGGCGCATATGGTGCTGAGGGGCGGGGCGGGCGCGGCGCGGCTGGCGGCGCTTCTGGCCGAACGCGACCCGCTGCGCGACCGCGGCACGGACCTGTCGCTGCGGCTGCGGGCGCTGGACGATCCGGGCGGGATGGGGGCCGACCGCGGTGCGATCGCGCGCATCGCGCAGGAGGCGAAGCGGCTGAAACGCCATGAGGGCGGCGCGCCCCTGTCACTTGGGGCGCAGGCGGCGCTGGCCTATCCCGACCGGATCGGGCTGCGGCGCGAGGGCGAAGCGCCGCGCTACGTGCTGTCGGGCGGCAAGGGCGCGATCCTGCCAGAGGGTGACGCGCTGGCGGGCCAGCGGCTGATCGTGGCGGTGGACCTTGACGGCGACCGGCGGGAGGCGCGCGTGCGGCAGGCCGCGGCGCTTGCCGAGAGCGAGTTGCGCGCGCTTTACGGGAGCCGCATCGGCTGGGTCGATGCCTGCCACTGGTCGAAGCGGCACAGGCGGGTGGAGGCCCGGCAGCAGGAGCGGTTCGGCGCGCTGGTGCTGGACGACCGTCTCTGGCGCGACGCGCCCGCCGAGGCGCTGCAGGCGGCGCTGATGGAGGGTATCCGCGACCTCGGGCTCGAGGCACTCAACTGGACGAAAACCGCGCGCCTGTTGCGGGCGCGGGTGGCGGTCTCGGGCGTGGCGGATGTCTCGGATGCGGCGCTTCTGGACGCATTGGAAGACTGGGCCGCGCCGTTTCTTGTAAAAGAACGTACCGCCGCCGATCTCGCCCGCTTCGACCCGACCGAGGCGCTGCGCGCATGGCTGGGCTACGCCGCGCTGCAGGAGGTCGAGCGCCTTGCCCCCGCCGCATGGGACAGCCCGCTGGGCCGTTCCGTCGCCATCGACTATTCGGGCGAGGTGCCCGAGGTCGCCCTGCGCCTGCAGGAGGTCTTCGGCACGACCGTCCATCCCGTGATCGGGCCGGACCGGGTGCCGCTGAAGATGGTGCTTCTGTCGCCTGCGGCGCGGCCCGTGCAGGTGACGACCGATCTGCCGGGGTTCTGGGACGGCTCCTATGCGGAGGTGCGCAAGGAGATGCGCGCGCGCTACCCGCGCCACCCCTGGCCCGAAGACCCACGCAGCGCCGATCCCACCTTGCGGGCGAAGCCGCGGGGGCGGTAGCCGGGGTGCGCGCCGCTTGCGCGGCGCGGATGCGAATTTTCGTACGAAAATTCGCCCCGGACTTGTGAATTTTCATGCGAAAATTCGAGCGGCCCCCATCAGCCGCGGCCGACGTAGGGCATTTTCGTCGCCATGATCGTCTGGAACAGGATGTTGGCCGAAAGTGGCAGCTCGGCCATGTGGCGCACGGATGTCGCCACATGGGCCACGTCCATCACCTCGGGGGCCGGATCGCCGCGCTGCATCGCCTGGTGGGCCGCGTCGCGCAGAAGGTCGGTTTCGGCATTGCCGATGTCGATCTGTCCGCAGGCGATGTCATAGGGCCGCCCGTCGAGCGCGATCTGCCGCGTCAGCCCGGTGATCGCGTGCTTGGTCGCCGTATAGGGCGCGGCCCCTGCGCGCGGGACATGGGCCGAGATCGAGCCGTTCATGATGATCCGCCCGCCCTGCGGCTCCTGCCGACGCATCAGGCCGAAGGCCATGCGCGCGCAGAGGAACATGCCGGTCAGGTTCACGTCGACCGCGCGGCGCCAGTCTTCGACGGCGATCTCGTCGAGCGGGGCGGTGGGGCTGAAGATGCCCGCGTTGTTGAACAGGCAATCGAGCCGGCCCTGCGCCTCGGCGAACTCAAGAAAGGCCGCCTGCACCGCGTCGGCCTCGGTCACGTCGAGGGGCAGCGGCACGGCGGCTGCGCCATAGGCATCGGCCAGCGCCTCGAGCCGCTCGGCGCGGCGCGCGACGAGGCCCACGGTCCAGCCCGCCTCGAGCATCTCGCGGGCCACCGCCTCGCCGATGCCGGCGCTGGCACCGGTAACGATCATGGTCCTGGTCATGTGTCCTCCGCTTCGAGGGTGAGGGGGGCGGCCGGGTCGGGCAGGTCGGCGATGCCGAGCGGCTGGCGCGGTTTGGCCAGCGCGTAGCGCGTGACCCAGATCAGCCGCTCCTCGGCGCGGGTGATGGCCACATAGGCCAGCCGCTTCCACAGCGCCTGCCCCGCCTCCATGCGCCCTGCGCGCGAGGCGGCGTAGAGGTCGGGGGCAAAGACCTGCACCGCGGGCCATTGGCTGCCTTGCGCCTTGTGGATCGTGACCGCCGCCCCGTGCAGGAAAGCCGCGCCCATGCGGGCGGCATAGGGGATGAAGGGTTCTTCCTCGTCCGGCTTCTCGATCTTGACGATCGAGGCCGCCGAGAAGCGCGGGCTTTCCGCGCCGATGACATGGAGCCGCGAAAAGCCGGGGCGCGAGCCGGGGCCGAGGTAGATCGCCGGCGCGCCCTTGATCAGGCCCCGCGCCTCGAGGTCGATGCGCCGCTTGCGGTGCTTCAGCGGCAGCTCGATCCCGTCGCAGATCAGCGGCTCGCCCGCGATCAGCGCATCCTCGGGCGCGCCATGGGCTCCGCGGAACGCCGTGATCAGGCGGATGCGCGTCGCGTTGCGCCAGACCAGCACGGGGCTGCGCGCCATCAGGTCGCTGTCGACGCGGGGGGCGACCACCACCCGGTCGTCGCGGCGGGCGGCGTCCTCGATCATGCGCTCGAAGCGCTCGAAGCTCAGCTCGGGATCGGAGAGCGCATGGGCGAGGTCGAGGATCGGGTTGTCGGCGTCCTGCCGGTGGATGCGGGCGAGGTCGAGGCGGTTGGCCCTGTCGACCTTGTCGAAGACCATCTGGCCGGACTGGTTCACCGGCGCAAGCTGGGCGGGGTCACCGAAGAGCACGAGGAAGGGAAAGATCTCGCGCAGGTCGTCGAACTGGCGGTCATCCAGCATCGAGCTTTCGTCGATCAGCCCGATGTCGAGCGGGTCTTCGCGCCGTTTCCAGCCGGTGATGAAATCCGAGCCGCGCAAGCCCGCCGAGGCGAGCGCCGCGGGCACGGATTTCGTGGTCTCATAGACCGCCTTGGCGCGGTCCATGGCGGCGTCGGTCAGGGCCTCGATCTCGGGGCGGTCGCCATTGCCGGCAAGCCATTCGGCGACCTTTTCGAACTCGGGGTCATAGACGGGCGTATAGAGGATACGGTGGATCGTGGTGGCGGGCACGCCACGGCTGCGCAACACGCTGGCGGCCTTGTTGGTGGGGGCGAGCACGGCGGCGGTGCGCCTGTCCTTGCGACGGCGGCCCTCCCAGTCGCCGGAAATGATGTCGACGCCCGCGCCCTGCAAGGCGCGCACCAGTTCGGCCAGAAGCAGCGTCTTGCCCGATCCGGCCTTGCCGACCACGGCCATGACGCGGGCCTTGCCCTCGACCATGGGGGTGAGGGTGTCCTTGTCGATGTCCACGCCCATGCCGCGCAGCGCCTCGGCGATGCGGTCATGGGCCTGGGCCTGGTCGTCGGAATAGGCAAGCGCGGGGGTCGTCATGGGCCGCACCCTAGCCCGCGGCGCGGGGGCGTGCGAGGGGCAAAGCGCCCCCCGCCCCGCGCGTGTCAGGTCGCGGGGTCCGGCAGACCCAGCAGCGCCAGCGTGATCGGCGCAGCCTCGGGGCGGTCGGCCTCGATCCGGTCGGCCCGTTCGGCAAGCGTCAGCGCCACGTCGCGCGCAAGCGCGCGGTCGCGCCCGACGAGATCGACATCGGTGAAGGTGCGCGCGAGCGCGGCATCGGCCGCAAGCAGGGCGTGGATCACCGCCAACGCGCGGGTGTCCCGGTCGCCCAGGGCAAGGGCGGAGAGCAGCGCCTCGGCCGAGCCATCGGCGCGTGTCAGCCTGTCCAGCACCCGTTCGAACAGGGCGCGGGTCGTCGTGTCATGTGTCATTCAAGGGTCCGTGGTCAGGGAACCGGCACGCGCCCTCGGCGTGTGTCGGTCATCCCCCCGGATAACGGCGCGGGATCGGCCGTTTTAGCCGCATGCGTGCGCGGCACGGTCATCGCCCCTGCCGCGGGCAGGCGCGATGCCGCGAAATCAGCGCCAGCGGGTTGCGAAATCCTCGGGCATCAGCAGGTTGTGCCGGCCGAGGTTGGCCACGTCCCGCTCGCCGCAGAGCGCCATGGTGGTGTCCAGTTCCTTGTGGATCACCTCCAGCGCGCGGGTCACGCCCGCCTCGCCCATCGCGCCGAGGCCGTAGACGAAGGCCCGCCCGATCATCGTGCCCTTGGCCCCAGCGCCAGCGCCTTGAGCACGTCCTGCCCCGAGCGGATGCCGCTGTCGAGATGCACCTCGATCTTGTCGCCCACCGCATCCATGATCTGCGGCAACATGCGGATCGAGGACAGGGCCCCATCCAGCTGCCGCCCGCCGTGGTTCGACACCACGATCGCATCGGCCCCGACGTCGAGCGCCATCTTCGCGTCCTCGGGGTCGAGAATGCCCTTCAGGATCACCGGCCCATCCCAGCGGCGGCGGAACTCGCGGATCCGCTCCCAGTCGAGCGAGGGGTCGAAGGCCTCGGCCGTCCAGGAGGCGAGCGAGCCGGGATCGGACACGCCCTTGGCATGGCCCACGACATTGCCGAAGAAGCGGCGCTTGGTCTGCAGCATCTCGAGGCCCCAGCCCACCTTGGTGGCGAGGTTCAGGATCGAGGAGGGCGTCAGCTTGGGCGGCGCGCTCAGGCCGTTCTTGATGTCCTTGTGGCGCTGGCCCATGATCTGCAGGTCCACCGTGATGACCAGCGCCGAGCACTTGGCATCCTTGGCCCGCGCGAACAGGCGCTGCATGAAATCATCGTCGCGCAGCGTGTAGACCTGGAACCAGAACGGCGCCGAGGTGTGGCTGGCGATATCCTCGATCGAACAGATCGAGAGGGTCGAGAGCGTGAAGGGCACCCCGAATTTCTCGGCGGCGCGGGCGGCCTTGATCTCGCCATCGGCCGATTGCATCCCGCACAGGCCGACGGGGGCGAGCGCCACGGGCATCGCGTAGTCCTGCCCGACCATCTGCGCCCGCGTCGTGCGGCCCGCCATGTCCACCGCGATGCGCTGGCGCAGGCGGATCTCGTCGAAGTCCGAGCAGTTGTCGCGGAAGGTCTGTTCCGTCCAGCTGCCGGTTTCGGCGTAGTCGTAGAACATCTTGGGCACGCGCCGCTTGTAGATGCGCTTGAGGTCCTCGATCTCGGTGATCTTCGGCATGACGCGGGCTCCCTTCCACAAGGCCGGCTGCGAATTGGTCGGGAAACCTTACCAATGCCCGCGCCGCTCCTGCAATGCGTCAGTTGACCCCTGCGCCTGCGCGGCCTTGCGAAGCGGGCGATTTTCGGGCTTCTACCGTCGGCATGAGCACGCCCCGTTACACCCCGCTTGTCCAGACCCTACCCGCCTCGGTCCCCTTCGTCGGCCCGGAGACGCAGGAGCGCGCCCGCGGTGCCGCCTTTGCGGCGCGGCTCGGCGCGAACGAAAGCGTCTTCGGCCCCAGCCCACGCGCCGTGGCCGCCATGGCCGAGGCCGCGCAGGATGCGTGGATGTATGGCGACCCCGAGGTGTGGGAGCTGCGCCACGCGCTTGCCGCCCATCACGGCGTCGCGGCCGGGAACGTGGTGGTGGGCGAGGGGATCGACGGTCTGCTCGGCTATCTCGTGCGGTTGCTGGTGGCACCGGGCGATGCGGTGGTGACCTCGGACGGGGCCTATCCGACCTTCAACTACCATGTCGCGGGCTTCGGCGGGGCGCTGCACAAGGTGCCCTACCTGGGCGATGCCGAAGACCCCGAGGCGCTGATCGCCCGCGCGCGCGAGGTGGACGCCAAGCTTGTCTACTTCGCCAACCCCGACAACCCGATGGGCAGCTGGCATGACGCGGCCACCGTGCAGGCGATGATCGACGCGCTGCCCGAGGGGACCGTCCTGGCGCTGGACGAAGCCTATGCCGACACCGCCCCCGCGGGGGCGATCCCGCCACTCGACATGACGCACCCGCGCGTGATCCGCTTCCGCACCTTCTCCAAGGCCTATGGCCTGGCGGGGCTGCGGGTCGGCTATGCGCTGGCCGAGGCCGGGTTCGTCACGTCCTTCAACAAGATCCGCAACCATTTCGGCATGGGCCGCGTGGCGCAGGCGGGGGCGCTGGCGGCCTTGGCCGACCAGGATTACCTGCGCGCCACCGTCGCCCGCATCGCCTTTGCGCGCGAGGCCATCGCCGCCGTGGCAGAGAACAACGGGCTGGTGCCGCTGCCCTCGGCGACCAACTTCGTCACCATCGACTGCGGGCGCGACGGCGCATTCGCGCGCGCGGTGCTCGCCAGCCTCGTGGCGCAGGGGGTGTTCGTGCGCATGCCCTTCACCGCGCCGCAGGATCGGTGCATCCGCGTCTCGGTCGGCGGTCCCGAGGAGATCGCGGCCTTCGCCGCCGCCCTGCCGGGCGCGCTGCGCGCCGCGGCCGGGTGAGGTCGCGCAGACCTCAGCCTTCGGCGATGACGTTCACCGCCGCCTCGAGGCCGGTGGGCCCATGCGGGATCTGCAGCGCGGCCATGCCGGCCTGAAGGTTGGCGATGACGCCCAGCACCATATGCGCGTTGACATGGCCCATGTGGCCGATGCGCAGGAAATCCTGCGTCTGCGCGTCGCTGCCCTCGACCCCGCCCAGCGGGATACCCAGCGTCACGCCCGCGTTCGCGGTCATCCAGTCGCGCAGGCGCTGGCCGTTGCCGGGGCCGAAATTGATCGTGGTCACCGCGTGGCTGCGCTTGGCGCGGTCGGCGATATTGGGCCGCACCGGCCCGGCCTGACCCCAGACCTCGACCGCGGCCCAGATCGCGCGCGCCAGCGTGGCGTGGCGGGCCCAGACGTTCTCGAGCCCCTCCTCGGCGATCATGTCGAGCGCGGTACGCAGCCCATAGAGGTGATGCGTCGGCGCGGTGCCGTTGAAATACCTGTAGTATTCATCGGGCGTGACGCGCGGCC
>JAOARA010000122.1 GCA_025211115.1 Roseicyclus sp.
CCGGCGGCGGGGTGCGCGGCGGGGGGGGGCGGTGATCTCGATCCGCGGGGAGGCGCGCCGGCCGGGTGGAGCGCGATGCGCCCTGCCACGGAGGCGGTGGAGGTTGGCCTATCCGGTGAGGGGCTTTGGGATGGTCGGCAGGTCGAGGGCGACGGTCAGTCCGCCCGTGGCTCGGGTTCCCTTGCTTGGGCGGGGGGAGGTGGAGGTCGGCGCGCAGCCTGATGAAGGGCGCGCGGCGGTGGGGGGCGGTGATCTCGATCAGCGGAGAGGCGCGCCGGCCGGATGGAGCGCGATGCGCCCTGCCCCGTAGGCGGTGGGGGCTGGTCTACTCCGTGGGGGGCTTTGGGATGGTCGGCAGGTCGAGGGCGACGGTCAGTCCGTCCGACGCCCCCGCCAGTGTGAGGCTGCCGCCGTGGCGGTCCACCACCGCTTCGGCGATGGAGAGGCCGAGGCCCGAGCCCGGACCCGGTTCCGCCTGCCCGAAGCGGGCGAGGACGGTGGCGTGCTGCTCGGGCGGGATGCCGCGGCCGTCGTCGCGGACCTCGATCCTGAGCCCTGCGTCGGTCGGGGCGGCGGCGATCTCGATCCGGGTCAGGTCGGGGCCGCCGTGGACGAGGGCGTTGTCGACGAGATTGGTCAGCGCCTCGCGCAGGAGCATCCGGTCGGCGCTGAGGCTGGGTGCGGGCTGCGGGAGGTCGGCGACGAGGGCGATGCCCCTGCCCTCGGCCTCGTCGCGGTGCAGATCGAGGATGCCCTCGACCATCTCGGCCAGCGCGACGCGCGACCGCTCGAGGGGCGCTGTGTCGGATTGCACGCGCTCGAGCGTGAGCAGCCGGTTGGCGAGGTCGCTGGCGTGGCGGGCCGAGCGGACGAGGTCGTCGGCCCGCGCGCGGGCGGCGTCGCCATCGGGGGCGGAGCGCACGGCCTCGGCCATGGCGAGGATGCCGGCGATGGGGTTGCGGAGCTGGTGGGCGGCGTTGGAGATCAGCGTGCGCTGGGTCTCCATCGCCTGCGTCACCTGCCCGAAGAGCGTGTTGAGGCGGCGCACGAGGCCCTGCACCTCGGCGGGCACGGGGCGCTGGATCGGCGAGAGATCATCGAGACCGCGGCGCGACACGGCATCCTCGAGATCGACAAGGGGGCGCAGGCCCACCACCACGCCGAACCACACGACAAGCGCGAGCGTGCCGAGGATCACCACGAGGATCAGGACGGTGCCACGGATCAGCTCGGCGAGGAAGGCGTCGCGCACGGCGATCTCTTGCCAGACGGTGTAGGTGTAGGTGCCGGAGATGCCGTCGAGCGTGGCCACGTCATAGAGGCGCAGCGCGCGGACGGGGCGGCGGTTGTAGGTGACGTCGAAGAACTCCACCCCCTCGGGCGGGGCGGCGTTGAGGCCCCGGATGGGGGTGACCGGGGGCGGCGTGAAGCCGGTGACATAGACCCCGTCGGGGGCGTAGACGTGGTAGAAGACCGGCCCGCCGGAGGTGTTCGACAGCAGGTCGCGGGTGCCCAGCGACAGCGCGTCGCCGCCCGAGCGCGCCACGTCGCCGACGATGGCCAGCGCCGTGGTCAGGAGCGAGCGGTCGAAGACATCCTTGGCGGTCTGTCGGGATTGCTCGATCTGCCACAGGCCGATCACCGCGCCCAGCGTCACCAGCGGCACGAGGATGATGAGCATCAGCCGCGCGCGCAGCGAGCGGAGCGACAGCCGCGTCATGGCGGGGCCGCGTCCGCGGCCAGCGCGATGGCGTAGCCCATGCCGCGGCGCACGCGGATCGACAGGCCATGCGGCTTCAGCCGCTTGCGCAGGCGCGAGACATGCACCTCGATCGCGCTTTCATCGACATCCGCGCCGGTGCCGTAGACATGGTCGAGCAGGTCCGCCTTGGAGACGATGCGCCCCTCGGCGAGCATCAGCGACTCGAGCACCGCCACCTCGCGGCGGGGCAGGTCCTGCGGGGTGGCGTCGAGGGTGACCTGCCGCCCGGCAAGGTCGAGCGCGAGCGGGCCGAGCCGGAGCGTCGGGCGGTGGTCATGGGCGCGGCGGCGGGTGAGCGCGCGCAGCCGCGCCTCGAGCTCGGCCATGGCGAAGGGTTTGACGAGATAATCGTCGGCGCCCGCGTCCAGACCCTCGACCCGGTCATGGGTCTCGGCCCGCGCGGTCAGCAGCAGGACCGGCCGCCCGTCGCCGCGCGCGCGCATGTCCTTGAGCAGCGTCAGCCCGTCCAAGCGGGGCAGGTTGATGTCGAGAATCACCATGTCCCCGCCACCGCCGCGCAGGAACTCGTCAGCGGCCAAGCCGTCAGAAATCAGGTCCACCGCGTGGCCAAGATCCTGCAACCTGTAGGTGATCCCTTGCGCAAGGCTTTGATTATCTTCGACAAGAACGATTCTCATGGCTGCCGCACCCCTCCCACGGGCGAAAGCTTGCCGCAAGGTTGGCAGGTCATGGTGACCGTATCAAGCCGGGTCGAGGCCCGCCCCACAGGGAGGTGGTGCGGGTGTGAGGAGCGAGGCGCGGCGCAACTGGGAGGAAAACCAATGATCCTGAAAACGACGCGCCGGGTGGCCGGCGCTGCGGCCATTCTGGCTGCGACCACGGCCCTGTCGGGCGCGGCTTTCGCCGATGCGCATGGCGGCGTGGACCTGTCGGGGCAGACGGTCGAATACGTGATCCCCTTCTCGGAATCGGGCGGCTCGGCCCGTTGGGCCAACTTCTTCGCGCCGCTCCTGTCCGAGCACCTGCCGGGCAACCCCACCGTGGTGGTGCGCTACCGTCCCGGCGCGGGCTCGACCAGCGGCGCCAACTGGTTCCAGGAGCAGGACACCGCCGACGGCACGCTGATCTTCGGCACCTCGGGCGCGACGCAGTTCCCCTACCTGCTGGGCGATCCGCGGGTGCGCTACGAATACAACGACTGGCAGGTCGTTCTGGTCTCGGGCACGGGCGGCGTGGCCTACCTGCCCGCGGACATGGCGGCGATGATGGACGGGCTGGATGCGACCGGCCTGCAGGGGCAGGAGTTCATCTGGGGCGCGCAGAGCGCCACGGGCCTCGACCTCGTGCCGAACCTGGCGTGGGAGATGCTGGGCCTCGACGTGCAGCCGGTCTTCGGGATCGAGGGCCGCGGCGACGGGCGGCTGATGTTCGAGCGCGGCGAGGCCAACATCGATTACCAGACCTCGTCCGCCTACATCCGCTCGGTCCAGCCGATGGTCGACAGCGGCATGGCCGTGCCGATGATGACCTGGGGCGCGCTGGATGACGACGGCAACATCGTGCGCGACCCGACCTTCCCCGACATCCCGACCTTCGCCGAGGTCTGCGAGGCGACGCCCGCCTGCGAGACCGAGGGCGAGGCATGGGATGCCTGGGTCACCTTCTTCACCGCCGGTTTCCCGGCGCAGAAGATGATCTTCCTGCCGGGCAACGCCCCGCAGGAGGTGGTCGACGCCTACACCACGGCGCTACAGGAAATCATCGCGCGCGATGACTTCATGGAGCTGGCGGCGGCGGAACTGGGCGTCTACCCGCAGATGACCGGCAACGCGGCGCAGGCGGCCTTCCGCCTCGGCACGCGGGTCGATGCGGAGACGCGCGCCTACGTCATCAACTGGCTCGAAGAGAGCTACGGCGTCTCGCTCAACTGAGCCTGACGCGAGGCCGGCCCGTCCCTTGCGGCGGGCCGGTCTTTTCACCGCTTCGACACTGACGGCCAGCCCGCGGGCCATGCACCGCAGGGCGACGGCCTGATCCATCCTCCGAGCAGGGGAGCCCGTGATGGAGCTTTTCGCCACGGCCGGTCCGGCCTTGCTGGACGCGCTGGCCCTTATCGCGCAGCCGCAACAATTCGCCTTTCTCGTTCTCGGGGTTCTGCTGGGCCTGTCGGTGGGCGTGTTCCCCGGCCTTGGCGGCATCGCGGGATTGAGCCTTGTTCTGCCCTTCATCTTCGGGATGGACCCGGTGGCGGGGCTGGCGCTGATGGTGGGGCTGATCGCGGTGGTGCCGACCTCGGACACGTTTGCAAGCGTGTTGCTCGGCATCCCCGGCTCGACGGCGAGCCAGGCCACCGTGCTGGACGGTTTCCCCCTGTCGAAGAAGGGCGAGGCGGGGCGCGCGCTGTCGGCGGCCTTCGTCTCGTCGCTGTTCGGCGGGCTTCTGGGCGCGATGGTGCTGACGGCCTTCATCCTGATCGCGCGGCCGCTGATCCTGGCCTTCGACATTCCGGCGATGCTGGCGATCACGCTTCTGGGTCTGTCGATGGTGGCGATCCTGGCCGGGCGCATCCCGCTGAAGGGGGTGGTGGCCGCGGGGATGGGCCTGTTGCTGGGCACGGTGGGGCTGGGCGGCGCGGGCGGCTCGCCGCGGATGTCGACCTATGACATGCCCTACCTGCTGGACGGCTTCAGCCTTGTCATCGTGGGCCTTGGCATCTTTGCCATTCCCGAGATCGTCGCCCTGCTGCGGCAGGACCGGGCCATCTCCAAATCCGGCGACCTCGGGCGCGGGTGGCTGGACGGGCTGCGCGACTGGTGGCGCAACATCTGGCTGTCGGTGAAATGCTCGGCCATCGGGGTGCTGGTCGGCGTGATCCCCGGCCTTGGCGGGTCGGTCGTGGACTGGATCGCCTATGGCTTCACCGTGCAATCCTCGAAGGACAAGTCGCAGTTCGGCAAGGGCGACATCCGCGGCGTGATCGGGCCGGAAAGCTCGAACAACGCCAAGGAGGGCGGCGGGCTGGTGCCGACGCTGATCTTCGGCATCCCCGGCTCGGGGTCGATGGCGGTCTTCCTCGGCGGTATCGCGCTGCTGGGCTATGATCCGGGGCCGCACATGGTGCGCAACAACCTCGACATCACCTACACGATCGTGTGGTCGCTGGCGCTGGCCAACGTGGTGGGCGCGGGGCTGTGCATCTTCCTCGCCAATCCCATCGCGCGGCTCA
This sequence comes from Roseicyclus sp., assembly GCA_025211115.1. GTDB lineage: Bacteria > Pseudomonadota > Alphaproteobacteria > Rhodobacterales > Rhodobacteraceae > Roseicyclus. Next base: position 4,950 of record JAOARA010000122.1, read on the forward strand.
CGACGATCCGCTTCACGCTGGTCGCGCCCTTCCTGTTCATGGTCATCGCCTTCGCCGCCTTCCAGTCGCGGCAGTCGCTGGGCGACCTTGCGGCGCTGATGGCGGTGGGGATGATCGGCATCTTCCTGCGCCGGTTC
>JAOARA010000123.1 GCA_025211115.1 Roseicyclus sp.
CCCGAGGCGTTCGCCGCCGTGACGCTGCCGTCCTTGGTGAAGGCGGGGAGCAGTTTCGCCATGGCGTCCATCGTCGCGCCGTGGCGGATGAATTCGTCGCTCTCCATCACGCTATCGCCCTTGCGGGTCTTGATCGTCACCGCGGCGAGCGCGGCGGCGAACTTGCCCGCCTTCTGGGCCGCTTGTGCCTTGTGCTGGCTGGCGACGGCAAATTCATCCTGCATCTCGCGGCTGATCTGCCACTGCTGGGCGACGTTCTCGGCGGTCTGGCCCATGTGGTAGCCGTTGAACGCATCCCACAGGCCGTCGCGGATCATCGTGTCGATATAGGACATGTCGCCCATCTTCTGCCCCTGGCGCAGCGCGGCGGCATGGGGGGACATCGACATGTTCTCCTGCCCGCCGGCGACCACGATGGAGGCATCGCCCAGCATGATATGCTGCGCGCCCAGCGCGACGGCCCGCAGGCCCGAGCCGCAGACCTGGTTGATGCCCCAGGCCGCCGCTTCCTGCGGCAGGCCTGCGTTGATATGCGCCTGGCGCGCCGGGTTCTGGCCCTGCGCCGCGGTCAGCACCTGGCCGAGGATCGTTTCCGAGACCTCGGACTTGTCGACGCCCGCGCGCGCGACGACGGCCTCGATCACCACGCGGCCCAGCTCGTGCGCGGGCGTGTTGGCGAAGGAGCCGAGAAAGCTGCCCACGGCGGTGCGGGCGGCCGAGGCGATGACGACATTGGTCATGGAGGTCCCTTTCCTGGAGTGCGCCACGCGGTGTTGCAGCCGCCGTGACGGGTTCTTCTCTCGGGACATCTGGTAACCGCTATGGTGCATTTGGCCACCTGACACGGTGTCTCAGCCGCCTGACATGTCGCGCCTCCGTCGGTCGGCGGTCGCCCAAGGCGGTGTCATGCTCGGCGCGCTGAAATGATAGCCCTGCAGGCAATCGACACCGGCCGCGGCCAGCCAGCGCGCCTCGGCCTCGGTCTCGACGGCCTCGGCGACGACGAGCATGTCGAAGTGATGACCGAGCGAGATCAGCGCCTCGCACAGGACCTGGTTGTCGGCATCGGCGCTCACGTCGCGGGCGAACTGGCCGTCGATCTTGAGGATGTCGAAGCAGAAATGCCTGAGGTGCCGGAACGCGGTGTAGCCCGCGCCGAAATCGTCCAGCGCAAAGGTGATGCCCTTGTCCTGCAAGTCCTCCATGAAGGCCTGCACGATCTCGGGCATCTGCATGGCCGAGGTTTCCGTGATCTCGAGGATCAGCCGGTTCAGAACCTCCGGCCGCCGCTTCAGCGCGCCGCGCAGGATCTGCATCCAGCCGGGATAACCGACCGAGCGTGCCGACATGTTGACCGCCAGCCGCAGCGCGGGATGCGCCGAGAGCGCCGACAGCCCGATCCTGAGGGCGGCGCAATCGATCTGTCGGCCGAGATCCTGATCCTCGACCACATGGATGAAGTCGCGGGCGGGGATCACGCGCCCGGTGTCGTCCAGCAGGCGGATCAACCCCTCCCAGAAGGCGACACCGGCCCCGTCGGCGCGCATCACGGGCTGGTAGGCCAGCAGGACATCGCCACGCTCCAGCGCCTGGCGCACCAGGGCCAGCGTGCCCCGGTCGCGCTGGGTGATGGCGGCGTCGAGCGGGCTTTCCAGCCCGGCATCCACCAGCTTGCCCCGGATATGGCCCATCCCGCTCTCTCTCTCCGCCTGCAAAATCCTTGCCGATCTGACACGGCGCACCTTAAGAAAGGGTGAAAGTTTGCATTTTGTTCTTATGCGAGGAAGTTTCCGTCATGACCCGACCGGGCCGCTGCGGCTGGTGCGGCGACGATCCGCTCTACGTCGCCTACCACGACACCGAATGGGGCGTGCCGGAACGCTGCGGCCGGGCGCTGTGGGAAAAGCTGATCCTCGACGGCTTCCAGGCGGGGCTTTCCTGGATCACCATCCTGCGCAAGCGCGAGGCCTTTCGCGCGGCCTTCGAGGGTTTCGACCCCGAGGTGATCGCCCATTGGGGCGAGGCCGAGGTCGCGCGCCTGCTGGCCGACCCCGGCATCGTGCGCCACCGCGGCAAGATCGAGGCGACGATCACCAACGCCCGCGCGCTTCTCGAGCTGGGCGGGCCGGAGGCCTTCGCCGACCTGATGTGGGGCTACGTCGGGGGCGGCCCGGTGCAGAATCGCTGGGCCAGCGATGCCGAGGTGCCGGCCTTCACGCCGCTCAGCGAGCGGGTCTCCAAGGATCTGAAGCGCAAGGGGTTCCGCTTCTGCGGACCCACGATCACCTACGCCTGGATGCAGGCGACGGGCCTCGTGAACGACCATGTGACGACTTGTTTCCGCCACGCCGAGCTGCGCTGAACGCCCCCCGCTTCTCCGTTTCACAAATATCTCGGGGGAGTCCGAAGGATGGGGGCAGAGCCCCCCGAATTTTCGTATGAAAATTCACACCGCGCCGCGCCAGCGGCGCGCGGGTCGACCGCGCAAGCGGGCGAAACCCCGCTCAGCTTCCCGCCAGCAAGGCCTCGATCAGCGCCACGGCCTCGGGGCTGTCCCAATGGGCATCGCCCCTCAGCCGCGCGATCTCCTGCCCCTCGGGATCCAGGATCACCGTGATCGGAAGGCCGAACACCCCCATCTCGCGCGCGATCTGCTGGTTGATGTCGCGGTATTGCGGCAGGTTCTCGACCCCGATCTCCTCGAAAAACCGCCGGATCGCCTGTGGCGGGTTGCGCCCCGTGGCCAGCGTGACCACGGCGAACGCCTCGCCGCCCAGCTGCGTCTGCAGGTTCTGCAGCGAGGGCATCTCTTCGCGGCAGGGCGCGCACCACGTGGCCCAGAAGTTCAGCACCACGTATTGCCCCGCGTAATCGGCCAGCGCCCCCTCGGTCTCGTCCGCCCGCAGGAACGGCAGTCCGGATGCCGCCACCGGCGCATCATGGATCACCAGCCCCCGCATCTCACCGGTCAGGTATCCCGACAGGTCCTGCGCCGCAGCGCCGTTTGCACAGAGGGCTGCGCCGATATAAAGCACGGCGGAACGCAGAACGCGGATCATGTGAACACCTCCAGAGGGCCGGAACCGATGACCGAGACCACGACCAACGCCATGTGGGGCGGGCGCTTCGCCGCGGGCCCGGACGCGATCATGGAGGCGATCAACGCCTCGATCGGGTTCGACAAGCGACTGGCGAAGCAGGATATCGACGGATCCCGCGCCCACGCGGCGATGCTGGCGGCCACGGGCATCCTGAGTGATAGCGACGCCGAGGCGATCCGGGAAGGGTTGCTCACGGTCTTGTCAGAGATCGAGGGCGGCAGCTTCCGGTTCTCGACCGCGCTGGAAGACATCCACATGAACGTCGAGGCCCGCCTGAAAGAGGTGATCGGCGAACCGGCGGGCCGGCTGCACACGGGCCGGTCGCGCAACGACCAGGTGGCGACCGATTTCAAGCTCTGGGTGCGCGACCAGATCGACGCCGCCACAGCGGGGCTGGAGGCGCTGATGCGCGCGCTGCTCGCGCAGGCCGAGGCGGGCGCGGATTGGGTCATGCCGGGCTTCACCCATCTTCAGACAGCCCAGCCCGTCACCTGGGGCCATCACATGATGGCCTATGTCGAGATGTTCGCCCGCGACCGAGGCCGCTTCACCGATGCGCGGGCGCGGATGAACGAATGCCCGCTGGGTGCCGCGGCGCTGGCCGGCACCTCCTTTCCCATCGACCGCGAGATGACGGCGCGCGCGCTGGGCTTCGACCGGCCCGCGGCCAATTCGCTCGACGCGGTCTCGGACCGCGATTTCGCGCTGGAATTTCTCGCCGCCGCCTCGATCTGCGCGATGCACCTGTCGCGCTTCGCCGAAGAGCTGGTGATCTGGTCCTCGGCCCAGTTCCGCTTCGTGCGCCTGTCCGACCGCTTCTCGACCGGGTCGTCGATCATGCCGCAGAAGAAGAACCCCGACGCCGCCGAGCTGATCCGCGCCAAGATCGGGCGCATCTTCGGCGCCAATGTCGCGCTGATGACGGTGATGAAGGGGCTGCCGCTCGCCTATTCCAAGGACATGCAGGAGGACAAGGAACAGGTCTTCGACGCTGCCGACAACCTGATGCTGGCGCTGGCCGCGATGGAGGGGATGGTGCGCGACATGTCCGCCAACCGCGAGGCGCTCGAGGTCGCGGCGGGCTCGGGCTTTTCCACCGCGACCGATCTCGCCGACTGGCTGGTGCGGGTGCTCGGCCTGCCCTTCCGCGAGGCGCATCACGTCACCGGCGCGCTTGTCGCCATGGCCGAGGCGGGCGGCGTCGATCTGCCGGACCTGAGCCTCGAGCAGATGCGCTCTGTTCATCCTGGCATCACCGCTGATATCTTCGATGTGCTGGGCGTTCACAACTCGGTCGCCTCGCGCATGTCCTACGGGGGCACCGCCCCCGAACAGGTCCGGGCCCAGGTCGCCCGCTGGAAGGAGCAACTCGCATGACGACCCTTCGCATGATCGCCGCGACCGTTGCGCTCGGCCTTCTCGCCGCCTGCGGCGCGGATGGCGAGCCCGAGCGCCCCGAGCCGCGCCCGGCTGCGGGTGTCAGCATCGGCGGGACGATCAGCGTCGGCCTTGCGGGCACACTCTAGCCACCCGGCCACAACCCCCGTTGAACAGCGGGCCGTTCGGCCCTAACCTCCGGCGCTCGATACGTATCCGAGCAGCAGTCACCAAGGCGCAGGTTCCATGGACAAGATCCCGATGACCCCGGCGGGCTACAAGGCCCTGAACGAGGAACTCAAGCAGTTCAAAACCGTGGAACGCCCCGCGATCATCCGGGCCATCGCCGAGGCGCGCGAGCATGGCGACCTGTCGGAGAACGCGGAATATCATTCCGCCAAGGAAAAGCAGTCCTTCATCGAGGGCCGCATCAAGGAGCTGGAGGGGCTGATCGGCCGGGCCAACGTGATCGACCCGGCGACGCTCTCGGGGCCGATCAAGTTCGGCGCCACCGTGGTCCTCGTGGACGAGGATGATGTCGAGAAGACCTTCAAGATCGTCGGCGAAGCCGAGGCGAATATCGAGAAGGGCCTGCTCAACATCAACTCGCCGCTGGCCCGCGCCTTGATCGGCAAGGACGAGGGCGATAGCGTCGAGGTCAAGACACCCGGTGGCGACAAGGATTACGAGATCCTGTCGGTCAACTACGTCTGAGTAACCTGTGCCCGCCCGGAGACGCTCCGCGCATGACCGATGACCGGAAGCCCTCGACCCTCGAGCTGGGCCTTTATGCCCGCGAAGAGCCGTCGCATCGCATCACCGGGATCGAGATCGCGGCGATTGCCCTTACGCTGGTCTGGCTCGTCGCGGTTCTCGTGCTGATCCGTGGCGGCGGGTCGGAGGGCGGCGGCGGCTTCGCCGACGGGGTTCTGACGGCGCTCGCCATCCTGATGCCCATCGCCCTGATCTGGGTGGCGGCCACCGCGGCCCGCACAGCCCGCGGCCTGCGCGAGGAGGCGGCGCGGCTGCAAGCCTCGATCGACGCGATGCGCGCGGCCTATGTCGACCAGCAACAGCGCGCGGCGCTGGACCTGAAACCGGGCGTGGTCGAAAAGCTCGAAGAACTGATCGAGGGGCAGCGGCAGGCCGCGGCCAGCGGGGCCGCGCCGGCGGTCTTCTCGTCGCTGCGCGCCCTGCCGCCCGCCGAAGAGCGTGCCGCCGTCGTTCAGGCCGCGCTCGCGCCCGAGGCCCCGCAGCCGGGCCTGGCTCTGGCCACCCCGGCGCAGAAGGATCCGATCTCGGTCGCCGATTTCATCAAGGCGTTGAATTTCCCCGAGAACGAGCACGACAAGGAAGGCTTCCGCACGCTGCGCCGCGCGCTCGAGGACCGCGCGACCGAGCGGCTGATCCGCGCCAGCCAGGACGTGCTGACGCTGCTCAGCCAGGACGGAATCTACATGGACGACCTGCGCCCCGACCGCGCCCGGCCCGAAGTCTGGCGACGCTTCGCGCAAGGCGAGCGCGGACGGGCCATCGCGGCGCTGGGCGGCATTCATGACCGGTCTTCGCTGGTTCTGGCCTCGGGGCGGATGAAGAAGGATCCGGTCTTCCGCGATGCGGCGCATCACTTCCTGCGCCATTTCGACCGGACCTTCATGGAGTTCGAGAAGAACGCCAGCGACGCCGAGATCGTGGAACTGGCCGGCACGCGCACCGCGCGGGCCTTCATGCTTCTGGGCCGCGTGGCGGGCACCTTCGATTGAGGCGCTGGCGGTGTCCGCGCGGACACCGCGGAAAACTGCAGTTTTCCGGTTTCGTTTTCCTGCAGGAAAACGCCGCCTCACGCCGCGAGCGCGGCGATCAACTCGGCCTCGTGGCCGAGGCCCGCGATCCAGCCTTCCTCCCGGTCCCCTTCGCGCAGCATAGCGTCGCGGCGGTCCGGCGACAGCCCGGCGAAGGCTGCGGCCAGCACACGCACCTGTGCGGCATCGAGGATCTCTCCGGGGCGCTGGCGCGCCCTGATGGCGCTGTCCAGCAGCGAGGGATAGACCTCGGCCAACAGGATCGGCGCGTCGCGGTCGTCGAAGGGGCGCACGGCGAAGGCCTCGCCATAGCGGGTGCGCAGCGCCTGAAGGCGCGGCAGGCCGAGGAGGGTCTGGCTCCCGACCGAGCCGGTCGTGAACAGCTTCCAGCACGGTTGCGCCCGCGTCAGCCGCTGCTCCACCTCGCGGCGCTCACACATCCCGTGCCCGTGGCGCAGGCTGCCGCGCGCGGGCAACGTGTCGCTGGCGCGGTTGGCCGGGCACCCCCAGAACGGTCCGACACCGGGGAAGAGGGCGTTAAGCTTCTCGGCCACCTCCCAGCGATTGTTCGCATTCCGGTCGTCATCCTCGATCACCTCGGCCAGCCAGTCCCAGAGCGCGAAGGGATCGTCCGATCCGGTCACCGCGCGGGCGAAGCCGCTTGGATAGCCGAAGGGGAAATCGAAGCCCGCCGTCACGCGCCAGCCCTCGGCAAGGGCATGGTCGAACCGGGTCACCAGATGCGCCTCTGCCGCGGCGCGGGTGCGGTGGTAGGTGACGTGATCGCCCTCGGGTCCGTGTTCGGCGATGAAGATCGCGTCTTTGACCGGACGCGCTGGGGACGGGGCGGAGCGGGCCGACCAGTCCACCATCAGGGTGCACTCCGCGCGGCTCATGTCCCGGCCAGCGCGGTCTCGGCCTTCGCAAGATCCTCGGGCCGGTTCACGTTGAGGAAGGGTGGCGGGTTGCCCTCGGGGAAGGGGACGCTGGCCGCGCCCTGCGCCTCGGTGAACTCCGTCACCTTGCGGATGCCGCTTGCCAGCGCCGCGGCGAGCGCGTCGCGCAGGCTGACGGACCAGAGGCCGCAGGTGCCGTGCAGCCCGTCCGCGGTGAGGGCCAGCACGATGGGGGCCTCGACAGCCGACAGGCGCGCGGCGAGGTCTTCCGGCAGGAAGGGCGTGTCGACCGGGGCCGTCAGGACGCGGGCCGCGCCCTGCGCCGCGGCCCAGTCCATCGCGGCGAGGATGCCCGCAAGCGGGCCTTGCCCGCCCTCGGCCCCGTCGGGGATGACGGGAAGGCCGAAGGCGGCAAGGCGCGGGTCGGGGGCCGCATTGATCGCCAGCGCACGGCATTGCGGGGCGAGGCGCGCGATCACATGCGCCAGAAGCGGCCGCCCCGCCAGCGGGACGAAGGCTTTGTCGCCGCCGATCCGCCGTCCGGCCCCGCCGGCAAGGATCACGCCCACGGCTGCGCGCTGGTCCATCACCCCTCCTGATGCCGCGTCTCACGGCGCTTGAATTGCATCCCCCGCGGCGCTGGCCTAAGGCTGCACCGAACCCGAGGCCCAAGGCTATCCCGCCCCCATGTCCGCATCCACCCCCCGCGCCGCCTATCTCCGCGGCCTTCGCGCTGCGCTGCCCTTCGTCATCGTCGTGGCGCCCTTCGGGCTGCTCTTCGGGGTGGTGGGGACCGAGGCGGGGCTGGATATCGCGCAGGTGATGGGCTTCACCGTGCTGGTGATCGCGGGCGCGTCGCAATTCACCGCGCTGCAGCTGATGGCGGACGGGGCGCCGACGCTGATCGTCGTGGCCTCGGCCTTGGCGGTCAACCTTCGGATGGCGATGTATTCCGCCTCGCTCGCGCCCTACCTGGGGCAGGCGCCGTTCTGGCAGCGGGCGCTCGCCGCCTACATGAACGTCGATCAGACCTACGCGCTGGGCCACGCGGAATACGAGGCGCGGCCCGGTATGACACCACCTGAGCGGATGGCCTTCTTCTTCGGGACGGCGACGCCGATCATCCCGGTCTGGGTGGGGGCGACGGCGGTGGGCATCTGGGTGGGGGCGGCGCTGCCGCCTGCGCTCGGCCTCGATTTCGCGGTGCCGATCACCTTCATCGCGCTGATCGCGCCCGCGCTCAGGACGCTGGCGCATGTCGCGGCCGCCGTCACCTCGGTGGTCATGGCGATCCTTCTGGGGTTCCTGCCGTGGAACCTGTGGCTTCTGGCGGCGGGGCTGGCCGCGATGATCGTCGGCGCCGAGGTCGAGCGCCGGATGGAGGCGCGGCGATGAGCTATACCGATGCGCAGCTCTGGGTGATCATCCTGGCCCTGGGGGTGGGCACCTTCCTGATCCGCTTCTCGTTTCTCGGTGTCCTCGGCAACCGGGAGCTTCCCCCGTGGCTTCTGCGCCATTTGCGCTACACCGCGGTGGGCATCCTGCCCGCGATGGTGACACCGCTGGTCCTGTGGCCGGAGGCGACGGGCGGCACGCTCGACCCGGTGCGCATGGCGGCGGCGGCGGTGGGGCTGGGCGTCGGGCTTTGGACGAAGAACGCGATCTGGGCCATCGTGGCGGGGATGGGCAGCTTCTGGGCGCTGGGCGCGCTGCTGGGTTAATTCTTCGATAAAACAGAACGAAGCCGAAGAAACATATATTTTTCATTCTTCATGCGCCGCCGCATATCGCGCTCCAACCGCAACATGCCGAGGGGATGCGCGACATGGATATCGTCCTGGAGATCGCCGCGACGCTGGTCGCGCAGGTTCAGAAACCGACGCTGGCCTTCCTGATCGGGGGCATGGTGCTGGCCGCGATGGGCAGCAAGCTGGAGGTGCCGGAACCGGTCTACAAGTTCATCGTGCTGGTGCTGCTGCTGAAGGTGGGGATGAGCGCCGGCATCTCGGTGCGCGAGGCGGACCTGTGGGCGCTGGCGGTGCCCGCGATGCTGGCGGCTATCGTAGGGGTAACGATCGTGCTGATCGGCGGGCGGGCGCTGGCGGCCTTCCGGGGCGTGGACCGGATGGACGCGATGGCGACGGCGGGGCTGTTCGGGGCGGTGTCGGCCTCGACGCTGGCGGCGGGCATGGTGATGCTGGACGCCGAGGGGATCGCCTACGAGGGGTTCATCGGCGCGCTTTACCCGTTCATGGACATCGCGGCGCTGGTCACGGCGATCGTGCTGGCGCGGATGAGTGCTGCGCGGCGGATGGTGGCGACCCCTGCGGGGGGCGGTGTGGCGACGGTGACCATGGGCGGCGGCGCGGGCGGCGAGGGCGCGATGGTCAAGGGCATCCTGACCGACACGCTGAAAAGCCCCGCGATCTCGGCGCTGCTGCTGGGGCTGGGCATTGGCCTGCTGGGGCGGCCCGAGAGCGTTTACGACAGCTTCTACGAACCGCTCTTCCGGGGCCTTCTGTCGATCCTGATGCTGATCATGGGGATCGAGGCGTGGCAGCGGTTGGGCGAGATGCGCAAGGTGGCGCATGCCTATGTCGCCTACGGCATCGCCGCGCCGCTGCTGCATGGCGCGCTGGGCTTCGGCGCGGGGCTGGTGGCGCATGAGCTGACCGGGTTCTCGGCGGGGGGCGTGGTGCTGCTGGCGGTGATGGCGGCGTCAAGCTCCGACATCTCGGGCCCGCCCACGCTGCGCGGCGCACTGCCCGAGGCGAACCCCTCGGCCTATGTAGGCACCTCGACGGGACTGGGCACGCCGGTGGCGATCCTGTCGATCCCGCTCTGGATCGCGCTGGCCGATCTGGTGATCGGGGTCTGAGGCAAAGGGCGCGCTGCGGGGAACCGTGGTGCGCTTTTTCTATACGCTTTGCGCCAGACCGTTCTATTATCCCGAATATGGACCGCCTTAATTACCACCACCTGCGCTATTTCCGCGAGGTCGCGCGCGAGGGGCACCTGACCCGTGCCGCCGAGCGGTTGAACCTGTCGCAATCCGCGCTTTCGGCGCAGATCCGGCAGTTGGAGGAGCGGCTGGGCCGCCCGCTTTTCGAGCGCAAGGGGCGGCAGCTGATCCTGACCGAGGCGGGGCGGATCGCGCTGGATCACGCCGACCGGATCTTCGGCACGGGCGAAGAGCTGATCGCTGCGCTGGGCACGGCAGGCGGCGCGCGGCCGCTGCGCGTGGGCGCGCTCTCGACGCTCTCACGCAACTTCCAGATGAGGTTTCTCGCGCCCGTGCTGGGCGAGGTGCCGCTGGCGCTGGTCTCGGGCTCTGGCGGGGTGCTTCTGCCGCGGCTCGCGGCTTTGGCGCTCGACGTGGTGCTGTCGACGGAGCCGCCCGATGCCCATGCCTTTCCCGACCTGACCGCGCGGCGGCTGTCGGCGCAACCCGTCGCGCTGATCGGGACGCCGGGGCGGGTGGCGGGCAAGGATGCCTTGTCGCTCCTGTCGTCGCAGCCGCTGATCCTGCCCACCGAAAGCGCGATCCGCACCGGGTTCGACGCGCTTTGCGTGCGCCACGGGATCACGCCCGACATCCTGGCCGAGGTGGACGACATGGCCATGGTCCGCCTGCTGACGCGGCAGGACACGGGCGTGGCGCTCGCCCCGCCGGTCGTCATGGCCGACGAGATAGGGTCCGGCACGCTGATGCAGGCGCGCGGCGATCTGGGAATCGTCGAGACCTTCTACGCGATCACCGCGGCGCGGGATTTCCCGCATCCCGCCATGGCACGGCTGCTGGAGGCCGGGGGATAGCCACCGTCAGTCGCGGACCGAGGCCGCCGGATAGGTGCCCAGCACCTTGAGGAAGCTGGTGAAATACTCCAGCTCTTCCAGCGCCAGCTTGACGTTGGCGTCCTCGGGGTGGCCCTCGATATCGGCGTAGAACTGCGTCGCGGTGAAGGAGCCGTCGACCATGTAGCTTTCCAGCTTGGTCATGTTCACGCCATTGGTCGCAAAGCCCCCCATCGCCTTGTAGAGCGCGGCGGGGATGTTGCGGACGCGGAAGACGAAGGTGGTCATCATGTGATCGGCCCGCCGCGTCAGGTCGGGCGTGCGCGACATCACAAGGAAGCGCGTGGTGTTGGTGTCGTGATCCTCGATATGGCGGGCCAGCACCTCGAGGCCGTAGATCTCGCCCGCCAGTTCGGACGCCAGCGCGGCCTTGGACCTGTCGCCCCAGGCCGCCACGTCGCGCGCGGCGCGGGCGTTGTCGGGGCTCACGCGGCCCGCGATGCCGTTCTCGCGCAGAAAGCGCGCGCATTGCGGCAGAAGGACAAGGTGGCTGTGCGCCTCGGTGATGTCGGAGAGCTGCGCACCGGGGACGGCAAGCAGGTTGATGTGAACCCGGACAAAGGCCTCGTCCACGATATGCAGACCCGATTCCGGCAAGAGCCGGTGAATGTCGGCGACGCGGCCATAGGTCGTGTTCTCGACCGGCAACATGGCCTGGTCGGCCGCACCCGAGCGGACGGCTTCGATCGCATCCTCGAACGTGGCGCAGGGCAGCGCCTCGAATCCGGGGCGTGCGTCGTGGATCGCCTGGTGCGAATAGGCACCGGGTTCCCCCTGAAAGGCGATGCGTGCGGTCATGTCTCCACCTCGGCGCGAGTGGGCGTTTCGTCGCGCTCCCTACACCTTGCCTTGGGTCGGTGAAACCCCATACATACCCCCGAAACCGCGATACGATTGGGAAGACCATGCTCGACACCATGACCATCACCAAGGCGTTCGCCTCTGTCTGCGGCGCAATGCTGGTGCTTCTTCTGGGCGGCTGGGCCGCCGAGGGGCTCTACAACATCGAGAACCACGGCGACGACCACGTGCCGGGCTACGCCATCCTGATCGAGGACGAGGGCGAAGCCGCCGTCGAGGAAGAGGTGGTCGAGGTCGCCTTTGCCGATGTCTACGCCACCGCCGATGCCGGCGCGGGCGAGCGCCTGTGGCGCCAGTGCTCGGCCTGTCACGCGCTCAACGGCAATGACGGGGTCGGCCCGCACCTGAACGGCGTCGTGAACCGCCCGAAAGGCACGGCCGACGGGTTCAACTACTCGGATACGCTGGCCTCGATGGGCGGGGAGTGGACGCCGGAGAACCTGTCGAACTTCATCGCGAACCCGCGTGAATACGCGCCGGGCACCGCGATGGCCTATAACGGGATGCGCGATGTCGAGGATCGGGCGAACCTGATCGCCTATCTCGCCACCACCTCCGAGTGATCCGAGATCACGACCTGATCGAAGGGCCGCCCGATGTGGCGGCCTTTTTCGTTGTGCGGCCCCTGATCACCGCCGATCACGCAATCTCGTCTTGAACCCCCGAGGGGCTGGTCCTTAACGTGTTGCGACACAGATAAAGGGGGCATCACCCCCTGAGGACGAGCCTGGAGATCCGCATGACCGAACGCCCCGCCGCCCTCGCGGTCGCCGCCCCGGCGACGCGCCACCGCCCCGCCCTTGCCGCGCTGCCGCTTGGTGCCGCCCTGATGCTTGCGCTGGCCGCCCTGCCCGCGCGGGCGCAGGACGAGGCGCTGACCGTCACGCATGGCTTCGCCACCTTCGGGCTGGAGGATCTGACCTACCCCGCCGATTTCGAGCATCTCGACTACGTGAACCCCGACGCGCCGCAGGGGGGCGAGATGTCGCTGAGCTGGTCCAGCGCGGGCGGCAGTTTCGATTCGATGCATCCCTACACCAACCAGGGCAACCCGGCGGTTCTGGCCTCGATCTTCTTCGAGTCGATGCTGGAAGGCACGCTCGACACCATCGGCGAAAGCTACTGCCTGTTGTGCGAGACGATGGCCTATCCCGAGGATCGGTCCTACGTGATCTTCACCATCCGCGAAGGCGCGCGGTTCTCGGACGGCACGCCGGTCACTGCCGATGACGCGCTGTTTTCCTACGAGATCCTGCGCGACGAGGGGCTGCCCTCGTTCCGGGCGAACATCCCGCTGACCATCGACAGCGCCGAGGTGATCGACGAGCGGACGATCCGCTTCAACTTCAACCCCGAAAGCCAGGTTCGTGGGCGGATCGAGGCGGCGGGCGGGGTGCCCGTCTTCAGCCGCGCGAGCCACGAGGCCAGCGGGCGCGATTTCAGCGAAAGCCGGCTTGAGCCGCTGGTGGGGTCCGGCCCCTACGTGCTGGGCGAGGTCGATCCGGGCCGCTCGACGGTGTTCGTGCGCAACCCGGACTATTGGGGCAACGACCTGCCGATCAACCAGGGGCGGCACAATTTCGGCTCGATCCGCGTGGAATACTACGCCGACGCCATCGCGGCCTTCGAGGGGTTCACGGCCGGGAACTACATGTTCCGGCAGGAGAATTCCTCGCAGAACTGGGCCAACAGCTATGATTTCCCGCGTCTGACCGATGGCATCGTGATCCGCGAGGAAATCCCCCAGGGGCTGATCGCGAGCGGGCAGAGCTTCGTCTTCAACCTGCGCCGTGAGAAATTCCAAGACCCCCGCGTGCGCGAGGCCATCGCGCTGATGTTCAACTTCGAATGGACGAACCAGACGCTGTTCTACGGGCTTTACAGCCCCATCGACAGCTTCTGGGAGAACACGCATCTGGAGGCCGAAGGCATGGCCCCGCCTGAGGAACTGGCCGTTCTGGAGCCGTTCCGCGGGCGCATCCCCGACGAGGTGTTCACCGACGTGCCCTTCGCCACGCCCGCATCGGACCCCGACCGGACCTTCGACCGCAGGCAGGCGCGGCGCGCCACGGCGCTGCTGGAGGAAGCGGGCTGGGTGCCGGGCGATGACGGGCTGTTGCGCAACGACGCGGGCCGCACGCTGGAGGTGGAGTTCCTGAACGCCGGGCCACTCTTCGACCGGATCATCAATCCTTATGTCGAGAACCTGCGCGCCATCGGCATCGACGCGCGGCTGACCCGCGTGGACGGGGCGCAGATGAACCAGCGCCAGCGCGACGCGGATTTCGACATCCTGACCGATCATTTCCCGATGAGCTACGAGCCGGGCACCAGCCTGCGGCAGTATTTCGGCTCGATCGGCGCGGACGAGAGCCTGTTCAACGTGGCGGGCCTTGCCGATCCGGCAATCGACGAATTGCTCGAAACCGTGATCCGTGCCGAGACCCGCGAGGAGATGGAGGTCGCCACCCGCGCGTTGGACCGCGTGCTGCGCAGCCTGCGCATCCGGGTGCCGCAGTGGTTCAACGACTCGAGCTGGGTCGCCTATTACAACCACTACCGCTACCCCGAGACGCTTCCGCCCTACGGCATCGGCTTCCTCGATTTCTGGTGGGTCGACCCCGAGGCCGAGCAGGCACTGCGCGACCAAGGCGTTCTGTAACCGCTGATGGGCGCCTATATCCTCAGACGGCTGTTGCTGATGATCCCCACGCTGCTGGGGATCATGGTGATCAACTTCACGCTCACCCAATTCGTGCCGGGCGGGCCCGTGGAACAGGTCATCGCCCAGCTCGAGGGCGAAGGCGATGTCTTTGCCGGGATCTCGGGCGGGGGCGGCGATGGCGGCGCGGTCGAGGTCGAGAATACCGACTACCAGGGCGCGCGGGGCCTGCCGCCGCAGTTCCTGGATGAGCTGCGCATCCAGTTCAATTTCGCCCGGATCGTCTGCGAAGACGGGTTCACCGGGGTGCCCGACCTGGACGAGGAGGCCTGCGTCGCCGAGGATATTCCGGGTGTCGAACGCTTCTTCCTGATGATGTGGGATTACATGCGCTTCGATTTCGGCGAGAGCTATTTCCGCTCGATCTCGGTCATCGACCTCGTTCTGGAAAAGATGCCGGTGTCGATCTCGCTGGGGCTGTGGTCGACGCTGATCGCCTATCTCGTGTCGATCCCGTTGGGCATCCAGAAGGCCACGCGCGACGGCACCAAGTTCGACACATGGACGAGCGGGGTCATCATCGTGGCCTACGCGATCCCCGGCTTCCTCTTTGCGATCCTGTTGCTGATCGTTTTCGCGGGCGGGCGGTATTTCCAGATCTTCCCCTTGCGCGGCCTGACGTCGGACGGGTGGGAGGACATGACGCTGATCCAGCAGATCGGGGATTACTTCTGGCACATCACGCTGCCGGTGCTGGCCTCGACCATCTCGGCCTTTGCCACGCTGACGCTGCTGACGAAAAACTCCTTCCTGGACGAGATCAAGAAGCAATACGTGATGACCGCGCGCGCCAAGGGGTTGCGGGAATCCCGCGTGCTTTATGGCCATGTCTTCCGCAATGCGATGCTGATCGTGATCGCGGGCTTTCCGGCCGTCTTCGTCGGCGTTTTCTTCGGCGGCTCGCTGATCATCGAGACGATCTTCTCGCTCGACGGTCTCGGGCGGCTGGCGTTCGAGGCCGCTGTCAGCCGGGATTACCCGGTGATCTTCGGAACGCTCTTCGTCTTCGGGCTGATCGGTCTTGTCGTGAACATCCTGTCGGACCTGATGTATGTCTGGATCGACCCGAGGATCGACTTCGAGACGCGGGAGACCTGAGATGGCGATGCCCGACGTCCCCCCGCGCAGCCCCGATCCGCTGCCCCCTGTCGCTGCCCCGCCCGTTCGGCGGGGATGGCTGTCGCCGCTGAACCGCCGCCGGTGGGAGAATTTCAAGGCGAACCGCCGCGCGCTCTGGTCGCTGTGGATCTTCGGCATTCTCTACGGGCTGAGCCTGTTCGCCGAGGTCATCGCCAATGACCGGCCGATCCTCGTGCAATACCAGGGCGGCTATTACACGCCGATCTTCAACTTCTACCCCGAGACCGCGTTCGGCGGCGATTTCCGGACCGAGGCGGTCTACCGTGATGTCGAGGTGCAATGCCTGATCGTGTCGGGGGGGCTTGAAGACTGCTGGGACGACCCCGAGGGCGTGATCGAAGAGGTGCAGGAGACCGGCGCCTTCGGCGGCGTGGAGGTTCAGGAGGGGTGGTTGCTCTGGCCGCTCATTCCCTACAGCTACAACACCGTCAACGACATCGGCCGCGCGGCCCCCTCTCCGCCCGATGCGG
>JAOARA010000124.1 GCA_025211115.1 Roseicyclus sp.
AGCCCGTTTTCGCCGCGCTCCACATTGCCGCGCCTCGTGTTCAGGCTCAGCATCGGCAGCCCCGTCTCGTCGAGCGCCCTGCGCAGGTCGCCGACCGGCATGTCATAGGGCCAGTGGCATTCCACCGCGTCGAAGCCCGCCGCTGCGGCGGCGCGGATCGCGTCGGGAAGCGGTCGGTCGGTCCAGAGGAACCCGAGGTTTGCGGAGAACCGGGTCATGCGCGCGCCGTCATGCCGGGGCGCTCAATAGGGGTTCCGCGCCGACCGGTCGGCGGAGAGCGAGGCGTGCCGCCGTGCGACCAGAAGCTCGATCGCGTCTGCAAGGTGGACCTTGTCGATATGGTGATCCCCGCGGGCGACGCGGATGCGATGCGCCTCGATCATCACGTCGGCATGGCGGCAGCCCTCGGGCGGCTCGAACCGGTAGGACGCGAGCTCGATCCTCAGCCCCAGCGGGTCGCGGAAATAGATCGAGTCCATGAAGCCGCGGTCGACGGGGCCCGAGTGTTTCACGCCGCGCGCATCCAGTCGCTCGGCGATCTGCCAGAATGTCGCCTGGCTGACCGAGAGGGCAAGGTGATGCAGCGAGCCGGTCGCCTCGGGCACCGGCGTGGCGTCGGGCTTGCGGGTCTCGTTGGTGAAGATCGTGATCAGCCGCCCGTCGCCCGGATCGAAATACAGGTGCCCCTCGTTCTCGTCGTCGAGGTTGGGCTGGTCGAAGACGAAGGGCATCCCAAGCACGCCTTCCCAGAAATCGATGCTCGTCTGCCGGTCCGCCCCGATCAGCGTGATGTGGTGCACGCCCTGCGTCTGGATCTTGCGATATGCGGTGTCTGCCATGCCTGCGTCCTCCTGTCCGTTGCGGGACCATAGGCCAATCCGCTCGACACGTCCCGTGCGACGTTGCACAGAGGCTGTGACGCCGGGGGCCGCCATGGCCGCGCCCGAGCCAAAGGCATGAGCAGGAGGGACCATGACCACCGATCACGGCACGACCCATGACGCCGAGGACGATCCGCGCAACCGTGACATCCTGATCTACGTGAACGGCGAGCTGAAGCACCGCGACGAGGCCAAGGTTTCGGTCTATGACAGCGGCTTCCTTCTGGGCGACGGCATGTGGGAGGGGATGCGGCTTTACGACGGGGTCTGGGCCTTCTTCGACGCGCATATGGACCGGTTCTTCGACTCGTGCCACGCGGTCAGCCTCGATGTCGGCATGGACCGCGCGGGCATCGCCGAGGCGCTGGAGATGACGCGCCGCGCGAACGGGATGGAGACCGACGTTCACTGCCGCCTGATGCTGACCCGCGGGATCAAGGTGAAACCGTTCCAGCACCCCGCCCTCAGCCGCTCGGGGCCGACGCTGGTGATCATCATGGAGCATTCGAGGCCTGTGGACCGGCTGCAATCGGCGGGGATAAGGCTGGCCAGCGTCCCACAGGTGCGGGGGCTGCCGCACAGCCAGGATGCCAAGTTCAACAGCCATTCCAAGCTGAACTGCGTGATCGCCTGCCTGCAGGCGGAGGCGGCGGGCGCCGACGAGGCGCTGATGCTGGACCCGCATGGCTTCGTGAACACGACGAACGCCTGCAACTTCTTCATCGTGCGGAAGGGCGAGGTTTGGACCTCGACAGGCGACTACTGCATGAACGGGGTCACGCGCGCCAAGGTGATCGAGCTCTGCCGCAAGGACGGCATCCCGGTCTTCGAGAAGAACTATTCGCTCTACGAGGCCTATTCGGCCGACGAGGCGTTCCTGACCGGCACCTTCGGGGCGCAGACGCCGGTGGCGTCCATCGACGGCAAGCGCGTGGGCGACGGGTCACGCCCCGTCACCGCGCGGATACAGGCGCTCTACAAGCAGGCCATCGCCGAGGATATCGCGGCACACCGGTAGGGTGGGCGATTGCCCACCCTATGCCTTTTCCACCTCGACCAGCGCGGAATGCGCGCTGGTCCCCTGCCCAAGGCGCGAGGTGCCCACGTCGCGCGTCAGCACGTTGGGGTTCCCGTTGGGGTCGATGTTGCCGCCGGGCGGGCCGACCCATGCGCCGGTCGGCAGCGCCACGACTCCTTGCAGGATATCCGCTGTCACCCGCGCCCGCGCCCGCACCGCGCCGCGGGTGTTGAAGACGCGGACAAGGTCGCCCGTGGCGATCCCTCGCGCGGCGGCATCCTTTTCATGTATAAGAATGGTCTCGGGCCGCGCGCCCTCCTGATCCGCCAGCGCCGCCTCGAGCTGCGAATGCAGCTTGTCGCCCGGCTGGGGCGAGACGAGGTGCAGGGGGGCCGCCGACGTCGCGGCGCCGGGCCATTCGGCGGGCGGCAGCCAGACCGGATGGCCGGGGCAGTCGTCATAGCCGAAGCCGTCGATCCTGTCGGAAAAGATCTCGATCCGGCCCGAGGGGGTTTTCAGGGCCGCCCCCTCCGGGTCGGCGCGGAAGCGGCGCAGCACCGGCTTGGGCTGTTCATCCGTGGCGATATCAAGCTTGACCCAGTTCTTCGCGCGCAGCGCTTCCAGCGTCGGAACGGCAACGCCCGCAGCGGTCGCGCGTGCCTGAAAGCCCTCGTAGAGATGCGAAATCCACGCGCTCGCGTCGCGCCCCTCGGTAAATGCGTCCCCAAGCCCCATGCGCTCGGCCAGCCCTGCGAAGATCGCGTAGTCGTCCCGCGCCTCGCCGACCGGCGGGATCAGCGCGGGCATGTGGAACAGGTAATCGTCGAGCGGGCTGCGCCCGATATCCTCGCGCTCATAGGGGGTGGTCGCCGGGAACACGATGTCGGCGCGCTGCGCCGTCGCGGTCCACCACGGCTCATTGACGATGATCGTCTCGGGCTGAAGCCACGCGCGGTGCAGGCGGTTCAGGTCCTGGTGATGGTGGAACGGGTTGCCGCCTGCCCAGTAGACAAGGCGGATGTCGGGGTAGGTCCGGCGCTCGCCGTTGAAATCATAGGGCTGGCCGGGGTTCAGCAGCATGTCGGCAACGCGGGCGACCGGGATCACGTCCGCAACCGGGTTCGTGCCCTGCGGCAGGGTCATGCCGCCCACGCTGCGGAAATCCTTGCCGATGCCGCCGATCGCGCCGTAGCCGTAGCCCACGCCGCCGCCGGGCAGGCCGATCTGCCCCAGCATCGCCGCCAGAACGGCGGACATCCAGTAGGGCTGTTCGCCATGCTCCTGCCGTTGCAGCGACCATGCGACGGTGATGAGCGTCCGGCTGCCCGCCATGCGGCGCGCAAGCTCGCGGATCGTCCCGGCGGGAACGCCGGTGAGCGGTTCGGCCCAGTCGGGGGATTTCGGCGCGCCGTCGGCCTCGCCCAACAGGTAGGGGCGGAAGCGGTTGAAGCCCGTCGTGTAGCGGTCGAGAAAGGCGTGGTCGGTCAGCCCCTCCTCCTCCAGCACATAGGCCAGCGCCAGCATCAGCGCGGTGTCCGAACCGGGGCGGCAGGGCAGCCACTCGCAGCCCTCGGGCGCGTCGCCCCGCTGGGGGCCGATGTTGATCCGGGTCATGCCCTTTGCCGCGAAACGCTCGAACCATCCGGCGGTCTGGTGCTCGGTGATGCCGCCCATGGACACCATCGAGTTCTTGGGGTTGATCCCCCCGAACATGACCAGCGTCTCGGTATGCTCGGCGATGGTGGCGTAACTGTCCTGCGCCTCGTAGGTCAGGGTCAGGAAGTTCTCGCCGAAGACATGGGGGATGATCGACTGCGCGCAGCCGGTGGAATAGCTGCCGAAGCTCGAGACATAGCCGCCGGTCACGTTGAGGAAGCGATGCACCTGCCCCTGCGCATGGTGGAACCGCCCCGCCGAGGCCCAGCCGTAGGAGCCGCCGTAGATCGCGCCGTTGCCATGGGTCTTGCGGATGCGGTCGATCTCCTCGGCGGCGATATCCAGCGCCTCGTCCCAGGGTGGGGTGACATAATCGCCGTCGCCCCGGCCCGTGCGGTCCCGGCTGGCCAGCCAGGCCCGGCGGATCGAGGGCCGCGCGACGCGCGAGGCATGGTGGACGGCTGCGGGCAGGATCGCCGGGATGCCGGGCGGCGCGGGGTCGGGGCCGAAGGGGCGCGTCTCGACGATGCGGTCGCCCTCGGTCACCACTTCGAAGGCGCCCCAGTGGCTGCTCGTGATGCGGGTCTGGCGTGTGGTCTCGGTCATCTTGTCCTCCGCTGCGTCACGGCTTCGTAACGTGGCGCGGGGACAAGGGGAATGGGCCGCTCTTGCGCCGGGTCGCGGGCGCGGGCATGACTCGGGCCAAGGGCAGGGGGCTGGACATGACCATCAAGGTGGCGATCAACGGGTTCGGGCGCATCGGGCGCTCGGTGCTGCGCGCCTGGCTCAAGGGCGGCTGGCCCGAGATCGAGATCGTGGCGCTGAACGACATCGCGCCACTGGCCACCTGCGCGCATCTGTTCGAATACGACAGCGTCTTCGGCCCATGGCCCGAGCGGGTGGAGGCCGGCGCGGGCGTCTTGCGCATCGGTGACCGCGCGATCCCCTTCACGCAGGTGGCCGATCTTGCACTTCTGGACCTGTCGGGCATCGACGTGGTGATGGAATGCACCGGCCTTGCCCGCACCCGCAGCTTCGCCGAGGCGGGGCTGGACGCGGGCGCGCGCCGCGTTCTGGTCTCGGGGCCGTCGCCCGAGGCAGACGTCACGGTCGTCCTGGGGGCCAATGACGCGGCGCTGACCGCGGCGCACCGGATCGTGTCCAACGCCTCCTGCACCACCAACGCGGTGGCGCCGCTGGCCGCCATGATCGACGCGGAATGGGGGCTGGAAAGCGCCCTGATGACGACGGTCCATTGCTACACCGGCAGCCAGCCCACGGTGGATCAACCGATGGGCGAGGACCTGGCCCGCAGCCGCGCGGCGGCGCTGTCCATGGTGCCGACGACGACAAGCGCGGCGCAGCTGGTGGACGTGGTGCTGCCGCATCTTGCGGGGCGGATCACCGGCTCGGCGGTGCGGGTGCCGGTCGCCTCGGTCTCCTGCGTGGACCTTGCCGTCATCACCCGCGACAGGCCGCAGGCCGAGGCCGCGCAGGCCTTTTTCCGCGAGCGCGCGGGGCCGGTCGTGGGCTTCACCGACCGGGTGCTGGTTTCGACCGACCTGCGCGCGCGGCCCGAGTCCGTGGTGGTGCAGGGGCCCGAGATCAAGCGCGCCAAGGGCGGCATGCTGCGCGTCTTTGGCTGGTATGACAACGAATGGGGCTTTTCGTGCAGGATGCTCGACCTGGCCCGCAAGATGGGAGCGATGGGATGACCGATTGGCAAAGCTGGCAGCGCGAGGCGAATTACAT